>JAYVRH010000248.1:0-6476 GCA_043776495.1 Cyclobacteriaceae bacterium | reverse complement strand
TCTTCAGTATCCCGAGGCATTAATTTTAGAAAAAAACGTGCAGGCGAAAAATCCTCCGCAAAGAAAGTGGGGAAGAAGATGAATTTGATAAATATTTTTTAAGGCCAACCGATCTGGGCTTAGTTAGCATATTGATGGGAAAACTATTTACAGAGGAGAATCTTAACCCGATGGCTATTCGACAGCCGAATGCATTTGATACTTACTTTTATTACGAGATACCTGAATCGAGCGATAAGCCATATGACTTTTATAAATCTATTAGCAAAGGGTCTTATTCAAGTGATAAGTTCTTTTATGATGGGTACAATGCAAAAAAGGAGTCAGAAATATTATCATTCATCGGTGACGATCAACAGTTTATAAAGCTCCTATCCGGAAACCATGAGGCGTTATCCAAATTTTTACTTTTTGTGGTAGAATGGTCAGATGGCCGTATTACAAATCAAATGTTCGTTAAGTTCTATGCAATTTTCGACGATCCTTCGGAGAAGTCGATGCATTTCAAGGAACTTTTTCAGGCGGTGACTAATTCTGATACCAGGGTTTTGGCAAGGATGAATTTTCTTTCTGTATTAATACGGGTATTGATTTATGAGCCAGAGAAAAATGATATTAAGTTTATCGATAAATCGGAAGTGGAGAATCTTAATCTTTCCCTTTTTAATCGATATCTGGTAATTTCGCCTAACCTTTCCAACCGGTCATTTGATGCGTTACAATGTCAAGTTAGTTCAATTGATCCAACTACTCGAAAAGTAACAATTCATCCTGATGCCCTTGTGATGTTTCGTGGATTTATTGACAAGCATAAAACGGAGTATTTAGATTTGAATATTCGCTCAGGGATGATTCCAAATTATGACCTCTCGTTTGTATTTCACCCGTTAACTTTTAAAATCTTTAGTGGGATAGAAGAGTTTAGAGATTTTGTTAAGCATGAGTCTGGTTATCCGGAGAGAAGGAGGGTTAAAGTTTTGGAATACCTTTCGAACTCCAAGCTTAACGGTTACGAAGTTCATGAATTTCAGTTGGATGAGTTAGATCTCCGATCATTGCCGATTGAGTTCACAAACGCTTGGAGAGACATTCAAAAAGACCAGAAGGACAAGATTAGGTTTGTTGAAACCAAAGTTAGACGGGTATTCAGTAGTGAAGCAGTACCTAAAAGTCATCCTGACAGGAATGATATTTTTTATGAAGAGTTTTTTGACTTGCGAATCCATTCTCTAAAAATTGAGGTTCAAGCTGGAGATACTGAGTTTTGGAGATTGGGCTTTGTTTTTCTTATGAACAAAGAATTGCCTCCATTAAATGAAGGTAGAATGGCGAGCGGAGATAGACCCGATATTCATATTGAAGTGGGTGATAGGAATGCCAAGAACGAATGGATATTGCCTAATCAAATTGAGATAAAGGACTTTTACCTTCAGTCAATTCAGTCGAATTTTATTCGGTTTAATGAATTCAAAAAACACGGGAAGCTTACGATTCTTTTGAGTGTCCAAGACCCTAGGCAGGGTACCTTCGCGTTAGAACTTCACTTAAATGACAGGTTATTAGGGGGCAGAACATATAACCTTTCTCGGTTTAAATATTTTGTTGTTGACGCCTGGGCCGAGCAAACAGCGTTTAAGATTTCATCAGATTTAACGCTAGTGCAGCCTGTTCAATAAATAAAAAATTAGATCTTTGGAACATTCCAAGAAATTTATAACCACTCAGTTCCAAGTATTTTAAAATGTGATAGTCTAGTCCCTCTCTCACAATAATCCCATATTATTTTCTTGTAGTCTGGGTATTATATTTTCTATTTCCCGATACAAAACCTCGAAAATATATTTTCAAGCAAGTCCTCCGTTGTGATCTGCCCTGTAATAAGACCCAGATGATGCAACGCATTCCTCACATCCATCGCCATAAAATCTCCTGTTACTAAATTGTCCATACCTTTCAGCACACGGTCCAGCGCTTCGTGCGTTTGTAACAAACTTTGGTAGTGCCGGAGGTTCGTCACGATCACATCGCCCTGCTTCACATGGTCCACATGAAACAGCGATAAAATTCTATCCTGTAACTCGTGAAGATTTGTCTTTTGAGTAGCTGAAATGAAAAGGAAGTTTTGAGATTGCAGTTGTTGAAGCAATGCCTTGTCAGCCTTGTCTACTTTGTTCCCGACTTTAATAATGGGAATGGTCAAATCATCCAGTTCTTTCAATTCATCCTGAATCTCTTTGAGGTTGGTATTCGCCAGGTCAAAAAGATATAGAACCAAGGATGCTTTTCTTAGCTGCTCTTTTGTACGCCCTACACCGATGGCTTCGATGGCATCGGTCGTGTCGCGCAGTCCGGCAGTATCGATAAACCGGAAGTTGATCCCACCTAACACCATCTCATCTTCGATCACATCGCGGGTGGTGCCTGGTATCTCGGAGACAATGGCTTTCTCTTCGTTGAGCAACGCATTGAGCAGTGTTGATTTGCCTGCGTTGGGTTTACCCGCAATCACGGTGGGCACTCCATTCTTGATCACGTTGCCCTGTTGAAAGGATTGAATGAGTGAGCTGATATAAGCTTGAATTTTGAAGGTTAGTTTTTTCAAGTCCTCACGCTTGGCAAACTCTACATCTTCTTCACCAAAGTCAAGCTCAAGCTCAATGAGTGAAGCAAAGTGGATCAACTCTTCGCGCAGTTTCTTGATCTCATTTGAAAAACCTCCCCGCATTTGGTTGAGCGCAGCTTGCCGCGCATTGTCGGTCTCGGAGGTGATCAGATCAGCCACTGCTTCAGCTTGCACCAAATCAAAGCGACCATTCAAAAAGGCGCGCTTGGTGAATTCACCGGGACCAGCAAGGGTGGCGCCGTTTTTTATCAGCACGTTGATAATGCGCTGTACGATTACAAACGAACCGTGACAAGAGATTTCAATGGAGTTTTCTTTGGTGAATGAATTCGGCTCGCGAAATACGGAAACCACCACTTCGTCAATGGGCTCATCGCCATCTTTGATGAGCCCAAAGTGCAAGGTGTGTGTAGCCTGTTCCAACAGGTTCTTTCCGGCGAAAACTTTTTGAGTGATGGCAATGGAGTCTTCACCAGACAACCGGATGATGGCAAGCGCGCTCACGCCAGGTGGGGTGGCAGGAGCGACGATGACGGGTTCGGTGTTTCTCGGAGAATCCATTTATTATGCGGCCAGAATTTTACCACGGAGGACACCGAGGAATGCACACGGAGTTACACAGAGAAATTCTCTCTGTGTAACTCCGTGTGCTCTGTGCCCTCTGTGGTAAAACATTACGACTCCCTTACAATCAAAATTGGTATCCTGATCCGATGCCTCACCGTGTCCAGCGTCGTACCAAAAATCAAATCCTTAAAGAACGTATGCCCATGGGCTCCCATCACCAAAAGGTCGGCATCAAACTCTTTTATCATCTCCGGTATCCTTCGGCGCGGATTCCCATAGCCTACTTTGATTTCTGCCTTGTAGCCGAGCCCCTGAAGCTGTTGGACATAGCTTTCAAGCGCGGCTTTATCTTCCTTTGATTCCAGATCGGCGATCTCACTTCCATACACCATCGCCCCCGCTGTTTCCACCACGTGGATCAAGACGTAATGTGCATCTTTTCCTCCCTGTGCCACCGCGCTCCGGATGCAGAGCGAATCAATGGCTGAAAAGTCCAGGCATAAGGCCACTTTCCGGTAAATTGGTTTTTCAAGGTCCACGAGTTGTGCCGCGGTACCATGAGGGATGATCATTTCTTTCTCTTTGGCGCGCTTTTCAAGGTAAGGTTTTACAGTGATGTAAAGTAACAAGAGCCCGGCCCCGACAGAGAAGGGTACTGCCGTGACCCATAAAACCCAAGCCTGATCCCCGGCCATAATCATCCAATCCGACAACTGCTGAATCACGAGTTTCACATTAAGCGTGATGATAATACCAGCCACCGTCCAGGCAGCAACTTTCAACCAGGGTTTAATGACAAACACTCCCATTTTCTCTTTGTCGCTATTGAAATGAATGAGCGGAATGATGGCGAAGCCCAGTTGCAGACTCAGCACAACCTGACTCAGCACGAGCAGTTCACCGGTTTCACTTTCACCATAAAAGATAATAACCAGGTATGCAGGTATGATGGCGATGACGCGTGTAATGAGCCTTCGCAGCCAGGCTGCGATGCGAAGGTTAAGGTAGCCTTCCATCACGATCTGGCCGGCCAGGGTGCCGGTAATCGTAGAACTTTGACCCGCCGCAATAAGTGCTATGCCAAAGAGCATCGAGGCCCAATGCGTTCCCAGGAGTGGGGTGAGGAATTGATAAGCTTCTTCGATGTCTCCCATCTCATACATTCCTGCTTTATAAAAGGTAGATGCGGCCAGAATCAAGATGGCTGCATTGACGAAGAATGCTGCATTCAATGCGATGGCTGAATCAATGAAGTTGTATTTTATTGCAGACCAGATTCCCTTTTCAGATGAATCCATGCGACGGGTCTGAACAAGCGAGGAGTGCAGATATAGATTGTGTGGCATGACGGTGGCGCCGATGATGCCGATGGCTATGTAAAGTGCTTCGTCGTTGGGCAAGGTTGGAATAAATCCGACGACAAGTTCATCGAGGGCCGGCTTGGCGAAGATCATCTCCACCAAAAACGAAGTCCCGATGATGGCCACCAGGCTGATGATGAATAACTCAATTTTTCGCATGCCATAACTTTGCAGCAGCAGCAGCAAGAGCGTATCGAGTACGGTGATCGAAACACCCCAAATCAATGGCAGACCGAACAGTAGTTTTAAGCCTATGGCCATGCCCAATACTTCCGCCAGGTCGCACGCAGCAATGGCGATCTCTGCCAGCAGCCAAAGGATAAAATTGATGGTAGGATGGTAGGTCCGTCTCGAGGCCTGCGCCAGGTCGAGCTGTCGCACCACACCGAGGCGGGCGCTGAGGCTCTGGAGCAAAAGCGCCATGATGTTTGACATCAAAAGCACCCAGATGAGCGCGTAACCAAATTTACTTCCACCGGCAATGTCGGTGGCCCAGTTGCCGGGGTCCATGTAACCCACACTGACGAGGTAAGCCGGACCCATAAATGCGAGCAGTTTCCGCCAGCCTTTTCGGTTGGTGGAATCGATCGAGGCGTGGACCTCGCTCAATGATTTCTGCTGTAAGGATTCGCTGTTCATATTTTTACTGACAACAAAATATTCTTCGAAACTTCTTTTGAGAGAAACACCTTCTTCTTTTCAAGTAAAATCTCAATGGATTCGTCATAGGCCTCCCGGCTAACGACCTCGATTTTTTTTCCTGGGGTAGCGCCGATCTTATCCAGGTATTTCAAAAGGTCCGGATCGCTGTCTTTCACGGAGGAGATCGTACCCTTGCTTCCGGGTTTTAGCAGGTCCAAAGACACTTGAGGCAGGGATTTCAATTTGCCATTGTGATCGGGGATCAGGTCTCCATGTGGGTCCACTTTAGGGAACCCAAGGTATTCATCCAGTTTATCGATCAGGCGAGGGGATTGAATATGTTCCAGTTGCTCCGCCACCTCATGGACCTCATCCCAATGGAAGCCGAGTTTTTGTACAAGGAAAGTCTCCCATAGCCGGTGTTTTCGAATTACTTGAAGCGCCTGCAATTTTCCCTTCGGGGTGATGTTGACGCCGTAATATTTTTGGTAGTGGATCAATCCTTTGATCGATAATTTTTTCATCATGTCGGTTACAGAAGCAGCTTTCGTACGCATAGCTTCCGCCAATTCATTAGTCAGCACGGATTTTGAACCCCCTTCCGACAAATGGTAAATGGCTTTCAGGTAGTTTTCTTCAGTTAAGCTGAGCATGGTGTCAAGACAATTGACAAAGATAAAAATTTAGATTAGTCTAAAAAATATTTTAGACTATAAATTCCACAGGCTTTTAAGAAGCTTTGTTTCTTCGGATTTCCAGGAAATCTCGTCTGGCGCCTTCAAGTAGAATTTTTTGGTTTCTAGTTCGCGGAGCAAGGTTGTATAATCTGGCTTGGAGAAATTGATAAATACGAAAGGTTCATACTGCTCATATTCTTTCGTCCAGGGCCAATGCCGCTCGAGGATGATTGGTAATTGGGCGTCTAAATATTCAAAAAGCTTAGTAGGATGAGAATTTGAAGAATGGTTCGAAAGGGGATACGCCATGATTCCAAAATCAGAGTTTTGAATGGACTCAAGGATATTGAGATGGGGTACCAATGTATCTCCTCCGATCAGATCAATAAACTGGCAGGAATTTATTTCTTGATGAATTCTTTTCCGATCAGCTTTCAATGCCGCATAGCCTATGATCGTCAGTGTGATGGAAGGCTCAAGATCGTGTAATTCTTTTGCCAGCGTTATGGCGCGAAATACGCCAGTGCTCTCTGCCAACGTTCCTGAAAACAGCAGCCTTATTGCTCCGGGAATTTTGACGGAGTCATTATGGCGAGGTCGCCTTGA
>JAYVRH010000247.1:0-2016 GCA_043776495.1 Cyclobacteriaceae bacterium | reverse complement strand
GGGGAAACCAGCTTCGGAATAATATTCTCCTGTCCGCAACTGTCGACAATTTGTCGATGGTTCATTGTGAAACACTAGCTGTCCGATTTTTCCGGACGTTCGCTTATCTGACTTTAGAATATTATTTTAACTTTTTCTTGGATTTTGCTGGTGGCAGGAAGTTCTCACCCGTTACTACTTTCTTACCTGTCTTTTGTTCTAAGGCAACACGAGCATCTTTAGCAATTTTACCTCCCTTTTTTCCTGCCACTGCATTTTGATATAGTCCTTTTGCTTCATCAGTCTCGGCAATCTGGCGGGTAGAAAGTTCTGCAAGTGCAGTAAAAATCAATTCTGCTTCACTCATGTGGTCGCGAAGATTGTGACTCTTCAGCTTTTTCTTTTGTTTATGTTCTTTTACAGTTAGCCCCGACCATTCCTGATGAATGATGTTAGTAAGCATGGCAAATTCATCACCCTTTTCAACTCCGCTTTCCTTCCAATAATCTGTTAGTTTATTGCGGGTTTCCTGACCGGTCATGCGCTGCTGAATCCACTTTTCGCTCCTGCCGAGCTTTTGCCAGTTGTCACGGGCGCGTTCTATACTTTCTTCCGGATTTGCTATTTCGCTCATTCGTTCATAGCCTACTTTTGCCAGCCATCGTTTAAACGGCTCAGCTTTTGGAGAGGGTATTGATTGAATTATGCGGAGTAAAGATTCCGTATCGGCTACATCAGTTTCCCGCATTTTGCCGTCTTCTGCCAGCATTTTCAACCGTACGATTTTCTCGTACACTTCACTTCCTTCAGCTTTTAGTTTGGTTTTTAGATCACTCCAATACCTTTTTGGAAGTTTGCTGTCCGTAAGAATTTCAATGACATCAATGACCGAGAAATACCATTTTTCGGTTTTCTCATCCCAATGGGTTCTTATTTTTTTTGACTCAAATAATTTTATGTCGCTCATACGTAATGGACTTTACTCTCTACTTTCTTCCAATAATCCCTTCAATTCATGAACCTTTGTGATTGCATTTTGTAACTCTCTGTCGTTGATTATGGCGCGCGCTTGCAGCGCGTGCCCGCCAATCTTTTCTACGGGCTATTATCCATATTCTTTTTAAAAACTTAGTCAAACCCAATCTCAAAGATAACCCTTGCTCTTTGGACAGAAGGCATAGTTTCTTTCATCAAGTTTTTTGAAATCATTTTTGATCAAGAAACTTATCCAAAGGTTGGTGTCAATAATTACCCTTTCAGCCTTTTTTGCCATACCGCTTTGCCCGGACCAATTCTACCTCTTTTGTTATTTGATCTAAGCTTGGGGTCCCCCGGTTGGACCGGAGCCTATTCAATAGGTTTTGGAAGGATTTTGATGGATCAATGTCTTGGATATTAATAAGATTTAGATCAGCAAGTTCCTTGAGGATTTTTTTTGCTTTCTTGTTGACGATTTCAATTCTTAGAGTTTCCATATTCAAATATACATCTCCTCATTCAATTTAGTTCGGAGACAAATCGTAATAGGGGCATTATCTACAACGTCGGCATAATGCAGTTCTTTGACCACTCAAAGGCGCTGCCGAGCCTGACTGGATGTTGAAAGGAGTGCAGGCGGTGGAGAAGGGAATTACGAAGGGGTATTGAGATGCAACGGTCAATGCATGCGGCGTAGCGTGTTACTTATTTTTCAATCGAAGCAATGCTTACCTAAGTTGAAGTAAAGTTTCATTCCGAAACCTACACGCTATGACTTCATGCATAGGGCATGAAGTCGCTCATAACAATCTACCCTCTTTCATAACGTTTGAGTAGAAAGGCGTCACACGGTGCTTCGTGTTCCATTCAGTCTCAGAATAAACCATGGGACTTATAACTTCACCAATTTCGAACTCCAGGTCATATAGCGGATATGTCACATTTTTCTTAATGTCGGCTGTAATTTTTTCCTTATTTAATAAAATAAGTAAGTCCCAATCTGAGTCTGGCCTCATTGTCCCGCGAGCTCTGGAACCATATAGGTACACTTTAGCGGAA
>JAYVRH010000246.1:0-2017 GCA_043776495.1 Cyclobacteriaceae bacterium | reverse complement strand
TTTGCGCCAAGAATTTGAAAGTGGGCCTTTACCCCTTGAGCTTTTAGTTTCTTAACGGCATCCACATATTCCATGATTCCCTTATCTGTAATCAAACGGGAGATCAGTAGAAATGTAAACTTCTCATTTCGTTTGAAAGGACTTGGGACAAATTTTTCCAAATCGATGCCAGACCCAGGTAAAAGATCTGCCGATTGAGCAGAAACCAATTTTCGGGAAATGAATAAGTCGCGGTCGTCTGGATTCTGGAAAAATACCTTCTTTGGATAACGGAATGTCCACCGATAAAGTATGAGCGCTACCGCTGACAAGAAGTTCTTTTTAAGGAAAACTGTCCCCAAGCCACACACGTTGTTGACCGTTGGGATTCTTAAGATTGAGGCCGCCAATGATCCGTACACATTAGGTTTGATGGTATAATGCAAAATCATATCGGGTTTTATCTTCCGATAGATGGACCATAGCTCAATGATCAATGCCAAATCCTTTAATGGGTTGATTCCCCTGCTGTCCATTCTGACTGAATGATGGTGACATCCCGCTTCCGTCAGATAGTGGGTAAAATCATCCCATGGCGCCACCGTATGCACTTCGTATCCTTTGGCGAGAAGAGTATTTACAAAATTCATCCTGAAATTATAGATGTTCCAGGAGGTGTTGAGTACGATTGCTACTTTCATTGACGCTGAGATGCCTGTTTTTTGCCTGGCAAACCGGCTATTTTGCTAATAAATCCATCAAAATTAGATAAAAGTAACCGTCCTAAAAACTGTGGGTTGTATGTTTGAGGCTCGATTCTATGGAAAAAGGTACAATGGTAGGACATACAGCGGTTTTGGTAGCAGTTGTCCCAAATCAAGAGCTTCCTGAACTTGTTGAAGAGCATCTCGATGAACTGGCATTTTTGGCCGAAACGGCAGGAATCTCAACGCAACGAAGGTTTGTGCAGCACTTACCTCATCCGGATAACCGTTCTTTTGTCGGTAAGGGCAAGCTTGCTGAGATAAAAGATTTCGTCACTACCCGTCAAATATCGAACATCATTTTTGACGATGATCTCACTCCAAGCCAGCTGCGGAATCTGGAGAAAGAATTTAATTCCAGCGAAGAACAGGAGGCCCGTGTAAGAATCTATGATCGAAGCCTATTGATTCTTGACATTTTTCTGATGAGGGCTCAGACATCCCAGGCCAGGACCCAGGTTGAGCTTGCCATGAACCAATACTTATTGCCAAGGCTTACCAGGATGTGGACTCACCTTGAAAGGCAGCGGGGTGGTACCGGCACACGCGGTGGTGCGGGTGAACGCGAAATTGAAACGGACCGAAGAAATATCCGCTATCGGATTTCGCTTTTGAAGGATGAGCTCGAGAAGATAGAAAAGCAAAAGCTCACGCAGCGAAAATCAAGGATCAACATTGTGAGGGTTGCGTTGGTAGGTTACACCAATGTGGGCAAGTCTACTTTGATGAACCTCTTGGCCAAGTCGGACGTCAAGGCCGAGAATAAACTTTTTGCCACGGTAGATGCGACGGTTAGAAAAGTAGTCATTGGTGACATCCCTTTTTTATTGTCCGATACGGTTGGGTTCATTCGTAAGCTGCCGCATCATTTAATCGAGTCATTTAAATCCACCCTGGATGAAGTGCGTGAGGCCGACTTGCTCTTGCATGTCGTAGATATGGCGCATCCTTTTCACGACAACCAGATCGAAGTCGTGAGTAAGACGCTGGCCGAGATTGGTGCAGGAAATATTCCTATTGTACTGGTGTTAAACAAGATTGATTTATTGAAAGGACAGCCAGGTCCTGATTTTTTTGAAAATGTAAGAGGTCGTTATCGGGAACTGGGTTTTGAACACATGGTCTTTATCTCAGCAACTAGCAAACAGAATTTAGCAGAACTAAAAAAGGATCTCTATGAGGAGGTGAAGAAAAAGCATATGAAGATTTTTCCGAATTATGTGCCAATGCCAGTCTACTCCTGATTGGCAAGAGTTTCAATTTTCTTACCTTTG
>JAYVRH010000245.1:0-6503 GCA_043776495.1 Cyclobacteriaceae bacterium | reverse complement strand
TGTGTAGTCCTGACAAGATTCTATGAACCCAAAACAAAAGAGCAGACCGATAAGAAGGAAAAAATTCGCTTTTATAACTTTATGCATTAACAGAGCGTTTTATTAGAACTTAATTCGACTTTACCATTGAATTAAACGGCAAAAATACTCAACCCTGATGATGTTAAGGAACTAAATTATCTAAATCATTAAGTCTTCATGTTCCTGCATAAGTTCTCTGAAAATTATTGTCGAGGAAGCACTGAAACCTTGAAAAATGAATACTTTTAACAATACGTATATGGAGAATTCTGACCTGATTCAATATGTACCGATCGCACTCATGTTTCTGGTTGCGGCGGGATTTGTGGGGACCACCATGCTGGCAACACATTTGCTTGGCCCCAAACGACGGACCGATGTGAAACTCGAGTCATTCGAGTGCGGGATTGAATCCATGGGGAATGCCCGTGCACCATTCAATATCAAGTACTTTCTGGTTGCAATTCTATTTGTACTTTTTGACGTAGAGGTGATATTCATGTATCCCTGGGCTGTGAATTTCAGGGCATTGGGCGTCGATGGATTTGTTGAGATGATCCTGTTTATTACAGCGCTCCTCATTGGCTTTTTCTACATCATTAAGAAGGGTGCACTAAACTGGGAAGAATAGATCCACAAGGGAGTATGGAGACAGCGAGAGGCGGTATTCAAATGTCGGAAAGGCCTGAAGGCCTGGAGGGTCATGGTTTCTTTGCGACTCGCCTGGAGAAAGTGGTGGGTCTGGCGCGGAAGAACTCCATCTGGCCTTTGCCTTTTGCAACCTCTTGCTGTGGAATAGAATTCATGGCCACCATGGGTGCTCATTATGATCTGGCCCGGTTTGGCTCCGAGCGATTAAGCTTTTCCCCCCGGCAGGCAGACTTATTGATGGTGATGGGGACAATTGCCAAGAAAATGGGGCCCGTTTTAAGAAAAGTCTACGAACAGATGGCTGAGCCCCGCTGGGTATTGTCTGTAGGGGCGTGCGCATCGAGTGGAGGAATCTTTGATACTTATAGCGTGCTCCAGGGTATTGACCGGATTATTCCAGTCGATGTGTATGTTCCAGGTTGCCCGCCACGACCAGAACAAATTATCGACGGTGTTATAAAGATCCAGCATCTGGTGGAAACCGAATCGCTTCGTCGGAGAGATTCTGTTGAATACAAGGCGATGCTCAACACATACGGAATCGAATAGATATGGAAGGGGCAGGTCCGGATCAAACCTTAACGGTATTAAAAGAGAAATATGAGGATGAAATTCTTCATGCCGGCATGCTTTACGATTTCTTTACCATTTCCCTCAGGAAGGATAAGATCGTTGAGGTTATCAAATACCTTTATGATCATCCAGACACGAAATTTCAGTTTCTTACCACACTGTGTGGCATCCATCATCCTGAATTGGGCCAGATCGCAGTGATGTATCAACTCCACAATCTTTATAGCAATCAACGGGTAAGGTTAAAAGTCTATTTGCCAGTGGAGAACCCTGTGGTATCCACCCTCACTACTGTATTTCCAGCTGCAAACTGGATGGAGCGGGAGACTTTTGATTTCTATGGTGTAGTATTCGAAGGGCATCCCAATCTGAAACGGATTCTCAATGTAGATGAGATGATTATTTTTCCTTTGCGCAAGGAATATCCTCTGGAGGACCAGGTGCGCGGAGACAAAAACGACGCTATGTTTGGACGCTAAACAAATGGAAGTAAAACAAGCAACCGATCAATATTATCAGGCTGAAGAGAAACAGTATTCCTATCTGAATCTCGGACCGACTCATCCTGCAACGCATGGCATCTTTCAGAACGTGCTGAAGATGGATGGTGAAATTATCGTGGATGCAGTGCCGACCATCGGGTACATCCATCGGGCCTTCGAAAAGCTTGCCGAGCGAAGACCGTTTTATCAAATCACACCCATTACAGACCGAATGAACTATTGTTCGGCACCAATCAACAATATTGGTTGGCACATGACCGTCGAGAAGTTATTGGGCATTGAAATTCCCAAACGGGTACAGTACCTGCGAGTCATCATCATGGAATTGGCAAGAATTACCGACCATCTGATCTGCAATGCAGTCATTGCTGTAGATACCGGAGCTCTAACGGGGTTTGTCTACATGTTCCAGCAACGCGAGCTTGTATATGAGATTTATGAGGAAATTTGTGGGGCCCGCCTTACTTCCAACGTCGGCCGCATCGGTGGCTTTGAGCGCGACTTCTCACCAAAAGCATGGGAAAAGATTGACAGATTCCTGAAAGAGTTTCCAGTTGTATTGAAGGAGTTTGAAGACCTTCTGGTTCGCAACAGGATTTTTATGGACCGTGCCATCAATGTGGGAGGGATCACGGCAGAACGGGCACTGGCTTATAGTTTTACCGGCCCTAATCTAAGAGCTGCCGGTGTCGACTACGATGTGAGGGTGGCAAGTCCCTATTCTTCATACGAAGATTTTGAGTTCATCATTCCTGTTGGAAAAAACGGAGATGTCTATGATCGGTTTATGGTCAGGCAGGAAGAAATGTGGCAGAGCATGAACATCATTAAACAGGCGATATCGAAGTTGCCGGATGGACCTTTCCACGCAGTCGTACCTGACTTCTATTTGCCGCCAAAAGAAGAAGTTTACAACAACATGGAAGCGCTCATCTATCATTTTAAGATCGTGATGGGTGAAACCGATGTGCCAAAAGGAGAGGTGTATCATTGTGTTGAAGGAGGAAATGGAGAGCTTGGATATTATTTGATCAGCGATGGCGGAAGGACACCTTTCCGCCTTCATTTCAGAAGGCCTTGCTTTATCTATTACCAGGCTTATCCTGAAATGATAAAAGGTTCTATGTTGTCGGATGCGATATTGACCCTGAGCAGTATGAATGTGATCGCAGGTGAGCTTGATTCATGAAAAAAGAAGGGATGCAAGAACTTAAGTTTTCGACGGAAACGCTTCAGCTGGTGAACAAAATCATCAGTCGCTACCCTTTGGGGAAACAGAAGTCAGCGTTGCTTCCTGTCCTACACCTGGCACAGGCTGAGTTTGATGGTTGGCTCAGCGCACCTATTATGGACTACGTAGCTTCGCTTCTGCAGATAAAGCCGATTGAAGTATATGAGGTAGCATCGTTTTATTCGATGTATAACCTCAAGCCTGTTGGTAAATGCCTGCTGGAGGTTTGTCGCACGGGACCCTGCATGGTGCGTGGATCAGATGACATTGTGGATTACCTCCAAAAGAAGTTGGGGATCAAAGTAGGGGAGACCACACCCAATGGTATGTTCACTTTGAAGACAGTGGAATGCCTGGGCTCATGCGGAACAGCACCCATGCTGCAATGTGGAGCAGAATACTATGAAGATTTGAATGAGGACAAAGTAGACGTATTGCTAAAGAAGTTAGAATCGGCAAACAAACGAACTTCATACATGCGATGAAACATTGGTTGTTATAATTGATCCATCGATCAACCATGAACGACCATCGAACAACGAACTAAAGAATGGGGAAGAAATTTTTATTAGAAAACGTTCATATTCCGCGAATAGAGACAATAGAAGTCTATCGCGAAACAGGTGGCTATAACGCCGTGGAGAAGGCATTGAAGACAATGACGCCTGAAGAGATAATTGAGGAGGTGAAGTTTTCTGACTTGAGAGGAAGGGGTGGTGCCGGATTTCCATCTGGGTTGAAGTGGAGTTTCCTTGACAAGAAATCAGGTAAGCCTCATTACCTGGTGTGCAATGCCGATGAGAGTGAACCAGGCACCTTCAAGGATCGCTACCTGATGGAAAAGCTTCCTCACCTCTTGATAGAGGGCATGATTGTGTCAAGCTACACCTTGGGGGTCAAGACAGCATATATCTACATCCGGGGTGAGTACATGTACATTGTACGCATTCTTGAAAAAGCAATTGATGAAGCATACAAGGCTGGATTTTTGGGTACCAATATTTTGGGTACCAATTATTCACTTGACTTGTATGTTCACCCCGGGGCGGGTGCATACATCTGTGGGGAAGAAACAGCGTTGCTTGAATCGCTGGAGGGCAAACGCGGTCTTCCAAGACTCAAGCCTCCATTTCCTGCCATCGCCGGTTTGTATGCTTGTCCCACCGTAGTAAATAATGTGGAATCGATTGCCTCTGTTCCAACCATTATCAATATCACAGCTGATAAATACAATGATATAGGTATTGGAAAGAGTGCCGGAACAAAATTGATTTCAGCCAGTGGCCATATCAATAAGCCAGGCGTGTATGAAATTGAGCTGGGATTACCTGTCGAAGAGTTTATATATTCCGATCATTATTGTGGCGGTATCTGGAAGGGAAGGAAACTCAAAGCCGTCGTCGCCGGTGGTTCTTCGGTTCCCATTCTTCCGGCAGATCTAATTTTGAAAACAGCAAAAGGTGAGCAGAGACTCATGACCTATGAGTCAATGGCCGACGGTGGGTTTGTCAGTGGTACCATGTTAGGGTCAGGTGGATTTATCGTGATGGATGAAACTACTTGCATCGTAAGGAACCTCTGGACCTTTGCCAGATTCTATCATCATGAGTCGTGTGGACAATGCAGTCCTTGCCGCGAAGGAACAGGATGGATGGAGAAAGTTCTACATCGCATCGAACATGGTCATGGACAAATGAGTGACATTGACTTATTGGTAAGCGTGGCAAAGAAGATTGAGGGAAACACGATTTGCCCTTTGGGAGATGCAGCGGCATGGCCTGTGGCAAGTGCGATACGGCACTTCAGGGAGGAGTTTGAATATCATGTGAAGTATCCTGACAAAGTGAAAGACCCTAAGCATTTTGAAAAAGAACCATTTGTGTCGGAGAGAACAGCCGTAATGGCTTAAGACAAATCACGAATAGCAATCAAGTAGCAACGAATTCGAAGATGGCCAAAGTAACAATAGATGGAGTTGAAGTTGAAGTTCCGGATGGAACCACCATTCTGAACGCAGCGCGTAAGATTGGCGGAGCTCTGGTACCTCCGGCGATGTGCTATTATTCCACGTTGAAAGATACCGGTGGGAAATGCAGAGTCTGTCTGGTGAAAGTGGCACAGGGATCGGCAAAGGATCCACGACCTCTTCCAAAATTAATGGCTTCATGTCGCACCCCTGTATCGGATGGTATGGTGGTTCAAAGCATTACCTCACCGGAGGTGCTCGAGGCAAGAAAAGCGGTTGTTGAGTTCTTGCTAATAAATCACCCACTTGATTGCCCCATTTGCGACCAGGCGGGAGAATGTGATCTTCAAGATCTGGCTTATGCCCATGGTGCCTCATCCACCAGGTATGAAGATGAAAGGAGAACATTCGAAAAAATTGACATCGGTGATAAGATAAAACTTCATATGACCCGCTGCATCCTGTGCTATCGATGCACGTTCGTAGCTGATCAGCTAACGGATAACCGGGTGCATGGAGTTTTGGGAAGAGGCGACACCTCTGAAATCAGTACCTACATACAGCAAGCGGTTGACAATGATTTCTCAGGCAATATGATCGATGTGTGCCCCGTCGGAGCTTTGACAGACAAGACGTTCCGCTTTAAGAGCCGCGTATGGTTTACGAATCCTTTGGATGCACATCGCGAATGCACAAAGTGTTCTGGAAAAGTGGTACTCTGGGTGAAGGGAAATGATGTGTTGAGGATCTCAGCGCGAAAAGATCAATATGGTGAAGTAAAAGAATACATCTGCAATGAATGCCGCTTTGAGCATAAGAACGTCAGTGACTGGATAGTAGAAGGACCGAGACACATTGAGCACAACTCTGTTATTTCACAGAATCATTATGAGCGAACAGATCTTGTGAAACTGAAGCAGGAGATTAATCGTCAGATTGAATTTGAGAAAGGAAAGCAATTAACAGATCCTAAACCCCTGCTCAACGCATGATTTCATTTCTGATATATAAAGGAATACTCGTTGCGGTGATTTTTGGGATCACATTGTTCATTGCTGCCTATTCAACTTATGCGGAAAGAAAAGTAGCTGCATTTCTTCAGGATCGAATTGGCCCAGATCGCGCCGGCCCTTTTGGAATGTTTCAACCCCTCGCAGATGGATTGAAATTCATCATGAAGGAAGAAATCATTCCCAATGTCTCCAATAAATTATTGTTTGTCGCGGGGCCTTGTATTGCAATGCTGACGGCATTAATGGCTGGAGTGATTATACCATGGGGCAACACCTTGATCATTAACGGCACTGAATATTCACTCCAGATCGCCGACCTCAACATTGGAATCCTTTATGGCTTTGGTGTGGTTTCAATTGGTGTTTACGGCATCATGATCGGAGGGTGGGCTTCGAACAATAAGTTTTCTTTGTTAGGTGCCATCAGGGCATCCGCACAAATGATCAGTTATGAAGTATCCATGGGGCTGGCCATCATCGCGTTTGTCATTATGACTGGTACGCTAAGCCTTCATGAGATCAGTGCCATGCAGGCGGGAGGAGTA
>JAYVRH010000244.1:0-6520 GCA_043776495.1 Cyclobacteriaceae bacterium | reverse complement strand
GTTAATCTTAAGATATCGCTGAAGCTTTTTTCAGTCAGGATTGTGGTGCGAACTCCAGTATCCAAGACAAATTTAAGTGGCAGTTGACCATTCAATACAATCGGGATGACTATCAGATTATTGCAAATTTCAATTGGGAATCTGACCCTGTGTTGTCCTTCTTTGATGTTAAAGCCAAGTTGGGCCTTGCAAAAAGCCGGTAGAGTAAAAAAAATAAATAGAAAGTATCCACGTACGCTCATACAAGCCAGATTGCCCCGGATAAAACTATTGAAAAATTCAGAACTGATAAATGCTTAAACGGTAACTACCCCCAATTCGGTGAGCAATTTTGCCGGAGTATTTTCAACGGTGAGAAAATCCAAGTTATCCGATCTCAGAAAACCTTTTTTAGACATTGTTTTCATCTGTTCGACCAAAGGTGAAAAGAAGGAATCTATATTTAGAATACCGATACTTTGGTTAATTAGTCCCAATTGACGCCAGGTGAGAATTTCGGCAAGTTCATCTAATGTTCCCCATCCTCCTGGTAAGGCAATGAAAACATTCGCCAGATCTGCCATTCTTTTTTTACGGTCATGCATGGAGTTTACGATGACCAACTCTGTCAAACCCAAATGACCGACTTCTCGCTTCATAAGGAAATCAGGAATAACACCAATTACTTTTCCGCCTTCGGCAAGGACCGAATCTGCAATTATTCCCATAAGGCCTATGTTGCCACCGCCATAGATAAGGGTATGACCTCCACGGGCGAGGAGTTGCCCGGTTTCCCGGGTGGCGTCAGCATAAATAGAATCTTCTCCGGTACTAGATCCGCAAAAGACGCAAACATTCATTCCGACCAAGGTCAGTGCTTAACGTCGTGTTCGTTTTTGCTAACAGATTTGTTAGGGAAAAGCCAAACTGAAACAATTGCTAAGATGAAAAGCGCAATTACTACACCGAAGACAGCCATAAAATTTTGTTTAGAATGTCAAATTAAGCTCCTTTTGTGATTTCTAACAATATTTGATGCATCTGGAAACCTTATTCTTTAAAATTGAGTTTAAAACGCACTTAATACATTAAAATAATGAAGAAAATTCTCCTGATATCAGGTGTGATAATATTGTTAGCGATCGTTGCAACCGCGATCTACAGATATAATAGTACCAAGTCTTACAGTCCTGAATCAGCTTCCACTTTCGAAGATGGGGGACTGACAATTAGCATCTTTTATAATCGGCCCTTCAAAAAAGGCCGGGTCATTTTCGGTGGTCTCGTGCCATACGGAAAAACCTGGAGAACCGGCGCAAATGAACCGACGGTCTTTGAAACCAATAAGGATTTGAAGATGGGAGACAAAATTCTGAAGGCAGGCAAATATTCCTTCTGGACTGTCCCGAATGAACAAATCTGGACGATTGTGTTTAACTCCAATATTCCCAGTTGGGGCATAGATGTGATGAATAATGGAGAGGCGGCACGTGACCCACATTATGACGTTTTGGTTTTTGATGTCCCCGTGATGAATACAGCAAAAGAGTTCGAACAATTCACCATGTCAATTGAGCGGGCCGATGAAATGCTAGAACTTTTTATTGCGTGGGATAAAACAGTAATCGTCGTGCCGCTTTCTGTCAACGAACGATAACTTTTACAGCAGTTTTTCTGTTTTCTAACGCGGGTTCGGGTAATGCCTTACCAGAGCAGATAACGCGACTCTCCGGAATTCCCTGTTTGATAAAGTATTCACGAAGTGCTTTCGCCTGCTTTGTGGTGCGGTCGTTATGATAGGTGGTTTTTATCACCACTGAATCCCTCGTTGCAGTAAGCGCAGAATCAATTTTATAAATCACCGGAATTTTTATGGAGTCAATGAGGATCTCGGTCATGTCAGCACCTGAACGAACAGAATCCTTTTGGTATCCTGCCAGGGTGACCACGATTGAAAAATATTTTTCAGGATTTCCCTGGATCATCCGGGCAATTCTTCGGAGTTCTTGAGTCGAGGCCGGATCTATTTCTGATGTATAAGGTTTGAATGACAAGCCATTCAATGGAATCTCGTCACCAATGGCGGCAGCTTTGATAGTTGCACTCACTTTTTCGAACGCCGGGAACTTGTCTCCGGTGAGGTCGAATCGTTTTGAATAAAAGGTGTAGTTGTCGTTTTCCGGCTCCACTGACAAATCATACAGTCCACCTTCTTTAATGTAGGCGACAAATACTCCATCCTTTCCTGGCTTGGTCGAAAAAACTTTACTTTGGTCCTTCATATTAAAGACAGTGACGAAGGAGGACGAGGGATCCGCCGGTCCTGTAATAGCGCCCTCAATTTTCATCATCCCCTTTGGCCGTACTTCAGCTGGAAACAGGACCTCAATCAATTCGTTGTTGCGCTGTCCCGGGGCATCCTTAAGCAAATACCTGCCAAGGGATGTGGCGCTAACATATTGATCATCGGCGGATGTATTCGCAAAGTCAAGAGGCTGTGGCTTGCTCCATTGCCCATTGTTGAATTGGGTGACATACAAATCCATTCCGCCCTTCGAGGGCTGGAGTTTATTGGAAGAGAAAATGAGCGATTCTCCATCTCCCATGATCCTGGGTGTTTGAGAATTTCCAGTATTAATGTGAGGTGGCAGTTCGACAGGGAGCTCCCATTGTCCATTGGACTTTTTGGTCATCATCATGAGCCTACAGCCTTCAGCTTTCGCAAAATCCATTTTTTCACAGCGCATGAAATACATTGTGTTTCCATCCACTGAAACAGAAGGGCAACCCTCGTTACTTTTGGAGTTGACTGGAAGCCCCATATTTGCCGGCTCACTCCAGATGTTTCCTGTCAGTTGGCTTGTATAAATATCAAACCCTCCCAGGCCAGTCGGCTTTCCATTGGAGAGATACAAAGTTTTGCCATCGGGGCCGAGCGCAAAGCCCTTCAGTAAATTAAGGCGACTATTAATTGATTTTCCAAAAATGATGGGGTCTCTCCAATTCACGCCGTCACGCACGGTGTAATTCATGGTAAGCGCATTGTCTTCGGCCACATCTGCAATATAAACCATCGCATTACCATCAAGACTCACATAAGGAGCAAAGTTGTTAACGGAAGTATGATTGATGTTTGGAGGCATTTTACGAAGTTTAGCCTGGCCAAATAGCTGTTTGGAGCTTAGGCACATTATGGTGAGCAGCAAGATTTTTGGGTTCATTATTTAAAAATACTGAAAAGTCATTCATGAATCGAAAGAGTCTGCTAAACCTCTGTTCCTTGAAAATCAAAAAGAAACTTTAATGACAGAAAAAATTGCTTTAGTTTAGGACAATGATTCAAGTAATTCCCTCCATTGCCATTCGCAGAGGTAAAGTGGTGAAGATGCGCAAAGGCGATCCGACGAGTGAAAAGGCCTATGATGAAAACCCCCTGGACCTGGCCAAGCGCTTCGAAGACCACGGAATCGATATCGTCCATTTGGTAGACCTTGATGGTGCTGAACGGGGAAGTCCCAGGAATTTTCATGTCCTCGAAGCAATGTCCAACCATACAGACCTCAAGATCGATTTCACAGGAGGAATCAGCAACGATGGCGACATCAGTAGCGCATATGAATTTGGGGCCGACTATATCACCGCCTCCAGCATTGCAATCACGAATCCTGAGCTTTTTGCTTCATGGGTGGTCTCTTTTGGTAGGGAAAAAATAACACTCGGAGCCGATGTGACTGACATCAAAACCAAACAGGTCGCTTTTCGCGGATGGTTGAAGAAATCTGATTTGAATTTATTTGATCACCTCCGGTTTTTCTACGATCGTGGATTGAAATACGCCAAGTGCACTGACATTTCCAGGGATGGAGTACTGGAAGGGCCTGCATTCTCATTCTACCAGGAGATCCTGGATACTTTTCCAGACCTAAAAGTGTTGGCAAGCGGTGGCGTGCGGGGTGTTGCCGACATCCAACGTCTTAACGATATGGGAATTTTTGCGGTCATCTTTGGCAAGGCCTACTACGAAGGCATCTTGAAACTCAAAGACCTTGAGAAATTTCTCATAAAAGCCTGATTGCTAGCCTTGCTTTTCCAGAGCTTGCTTCCACTAACGCGAATTCAATTGCCGCCACGGGTCTAGAGGCCTTATCAATTAGATTAATGTCTGTTGCCCTTAACGATTTGTTATCAGAAATTCTACCAATCAAATACATTTTCAGATTCATCACCTTTGCCTCAGGGAAACTTATTCTTTTCTTTAGAAGAAATAAGAGATTACTAAATTCTGTTTACCCACCTATTGTTTACCATCTTTAGACCCCATCAGGTTCCTCATAGTGAAAAAAACCAGCACGCAAAAGAAATCAGAATTTTCCGACCTCAGTGGCCATGATTTCATTGAAGTAATCGGTGCCCGTGAGCACAATCTGAAAAACATCAGTGTCTCGTTTCCGCGAAATAAACTGGTGGTCATTACGGGCATTAGCGGAAGCGGGAAATCTTCGCTTGCCTTTGATACCATTTATGCCGAAGGTCAACGCAGGTACATGGAGAGTTTTTCTGCCTATGCGCGAAGCTTCATTGGCAACCTCGAGCGGCCTGACGTTGACAAGATCAACGGCTTGAGTCCAGTGATCTCCATCGAACAGAAAACCACTTCACGAAACCCCAGGTCAACGGTAGGAACGGTGACGGAAATTTATGACTTCATGCGCCTTCTCTTTGCGCGGGCGGGTGAGGCGTATTCCTACCTCTCCGGCGAGAAAATGATTCGCCAATCGGAAGAACAGATTTTGAATGGCATCTTCCAGCATTTTAAAGATAAGAAACTAACGCTCCTTGCGCCTGTAGTGAAAGGTCGCAAGGGTCATTACCGGGAATTGTTTGTTCAGATACGCAAGAGTGGCTTCACGAAAGTACGGATCGATGGTGGCGTTCAGGACATCACCGCCAAGATGCAACTGGACCGCTACATGATTCACGACATTGAAATTGTGATCGATAGGATCGTGGCTGACGAGAAGGACCGTTATCGCATTGGTCAATCAGTTGGCAGGTCGCTAAAGGAGGGAAAGGGCGTGATGATGCTGTTGGAGGAAAATGGGAAAGCCCACCACTTTTCCAAGTTTCTGATGGATCCTACTACTGGACTATCCTATGATGAGCCTGCCCCCAACTTGTTTTCATTCAATTCTCCATATGGGGCATGCCCTACCTGCAATGGACTGGGTGTCGTGGAGGAAATTACCGAGGAGTCTGTAATCCCGGATAAGAAACTGAGCATCGCGCGGGGAGCCATTCTGCCGCTGGGAGAATATCGCGACATCTGGATATTTAAAAAAGTTGAGGCGATCCTGAAGCGACATAAACTCTCTCTGACAACGCCAATCAAAGAAATTCCAAATGAAGTAATCAAAACATTACTCTATGGCGATGACATACCGGTGGCAGTCGCTTCGGTGAAATATCCCGGTACTGAATGGAACACGCGCTTTGAGGGCATCGTCAACTTTCTGGAGAAGCAGCGTGATGATGGTTCTGAAGCGCTCAAGAAGTGGGCAGAAGATTTCACCATCGTCAGGCGTTGTCCGGAATGCGATGGTGCCCGACTGAAAAAAGAATCGCTCCACTTTAAGATTGACAAGAAAAATATAGCGGAGTTATCGCAGTTGGATATTCAGGAATTAAAGAAATGGTTTGAACGTCTTGAAGATCGACTTAATGATAAGCAGCGCCTCATCGCTGCCGAAATTTTGAAAGAAATAAGAAAACGCATCGGCTTTCTGCTCGATGTGGGATTGGAATATCTAAACCTCGACAGACCCCTGCGAACACTCAGTGGAGGAGAGGCGCAGCGCATACGGCTCGCCACACAGATTGGCACACAGCTCGTAGGTGTACTCTACATTTTGGATGAGCCCAGCATTGGCCTTCATGCCCGCGACAATGTAAAATTAATCAAGGCCCTGAAAGATCTCAGAGACCTGGGCAATTCTGTTGTGGTGGTGGAACACGATAAGGAGATGATGCTGGAGTCGGATTACATCATCGATGTGGGACCGGGTGCCGGGAGACATGGTGGCCAGATTGTCGCGGCTGGTGTGCCACGCGAAGTGCTGAAGAATAAAAGCACCACATCACAATACCTTAATGGCAAATTGTCGATCCCTTACTCAAAACAAAAAAGAAAAGGAAGTGGTGAGAGGCTCTCACTCCTGGGGGCCACTGGCAACAACCTCAAGAACGTCGATTTAAAAATTTTGCTGGGCTCTTTCACCTGCATCACCGGAGTATCAGGAAGCGGTAAGTCCACGCTAGTTCATGACACTTTGTTCCCCATTCTAAACAAGCATTTTTTTAATTCTCATGCCGAGCCCCTGGCGCACAAAAAAATTGAAGGCCTTAACCACATTGACAAAGTCATCGAAGTAGACCAGTCGCCCATTGGACGAACGCCCCGCTCCAATCCAGCTACCTACACCGGTGTGTTCTCGGAGATACGCGATCTGTTTGCGCAAATGCCGGAATCAAAAATCAGAGGCTA
>JAYVRH010000243.1:0-6524 GCA_043776495.1 Cyclobacteriaceae bacterium | reverse complement strand
CAATGAAGTTCCCGGAAGCTGTGTGGTTAATGACGAAGAGGACCTTCTTACCCTCCTGAGTCTGGTACAAGCTGATTCCATGAGGATGAAAATCTTGCTGGGAAAATCCAGTGGTCAAATTCACAGGTTTTGGTAATGAATCATTTAAATCCAACTTATAAATCGCCCCCCTTACCGGCTGTTTGCGGATCATGGCGGACCAGCGATCGTCGGAGGAGAGGAAGGCGATGCCCGTGGATTGATCGATGGTGAGGTCTTCCACACCCGGTAGCCCTTCGATTTTTAGAAAGGTGCCTGAAGATGTGTTGGTGACCGAGGTGAATGCCCCCGACTGCCAAACTGTTTTGAGAACCAGGAAACTTATGATCAGGATAATGCCCGCCGCTATTTTCATATTCTCTTGATTGAGTGTACGAAGATATACGGTTTGCCAATTTTCACAACTACAGATATATTTGGATGAGCTGTAACCGTGCCATCGGCAGGAATGCGCTATCTTGTGTCTATGCAGCCTAATACTGTTCAATATATTGGCACTTATCAGAAAAAATGGACAAAATATATTGTTTCCATTTCAAATAAATCTATTGACAACTCAAAAAAAGCATTAAAAGAAGTAAAAGTATTTATCCATGTACATAACTACCGCTCAGCTCAACATGGCACATGACCAATTGAAGAGACATCGTAAGCTAATCATGATACCGCTTTATGACAAAGAGAAATAAGCAGGAGTTGTCTCCAGAACAACATGACGAACTACTCAGGGCATTAAAAGCCCGTTTTGAGCAAAATATTAATCGCCATAAAGGCCTAGATTGGAACAAAGTACAAGCAAAGCTGGAATCTCATGCTGAAATGCTGTGGTCGCTCAATGAAATGGAAAGAACTGGAGGTGAACCGGATGTTGTTGATCATGATAAAAAGAAAGGCGAATACACTTTTTATGATTGTTCCGCGGAAAGCCCTAACGGCCGCAGAAGTTTTTGTTACGATGGCGAAGCGCTGGAGTCAAGGAAAGAACATAAACCAAAGAGTAGCGCTATTGATATGGCTACGGCCATGGGGATTGAACTCTTATCGGAAGAACAATATCGAGTGTTGCAAAAACTTGGAAAGTTCGATATGAAAACATCGAGCTGGCTGAAAACACCACCTGATATCAGAAACCTTGGTGGTGCCCTCTTTGCGGATTTCCGCTACGGTAATGTCTTTGTATACCACAATGGCGCAGAATCTTACTATGCCGCCAGGGGTTTCCGTGGGTCGCTAAGGGTTTAAAATCATTTTTAGAATTCCATAAATTTGCAATAAATCAGCCACTTCGCTTTTGGTGTTCCGTTGCCAATGTTCAAAGGATAGACATTCAAGCTTGCGGAAATTCTGAATTGAAAATTGTAACGGTCACCAACAAATACCCGAACGGCTCTTAACCGTTTTTTGTTGGTGACTGCCATTCAATTTCCGAATCACACTAAATGGAACTTGGATTCTCGTAAATAAGTCGACAAAGGCAGAACACCAACAAACGAGCAAGCGCTTGCAAAGTCGCGGTACCTTCTCTGGTAAGAAGGCGCTGCGGATATGTTTGGTGGACTGGACAAGATGGAATCGGCTGGAATGGCCATTGGTTGTGTGCCATGCCTTAGCAAAGAACGGAACAAAAAAAATAGTTAAATTTGCGTATGGGATTGATTGAAACTTATAAAGAACAAATTCTTCGACTTTGTGAGAACTACAAGGTGAAAAGCTATGTGTGATATAGGTAATGCCTATATCTATTAGTTGTGGCCAATGCCGCCGACGCGCAAATGAATAAGGAAGTCAATTGTGGGTGATGGCTGCCGGATTTTCCAACAACAAAAAAGACAATCGCATCACCGTAACCATTAATAAAAGTGAAGAAGTGCTTCAACTGTTTATTGGCAAAACCAAGATAGCCGAATGCGAAAAAGCAATTCCGGCAGCATGGTTATTTAATGCTATGTCATTCACCCATGGTCGCAGTGATGGGGAAACGGAAAAATTTTTTGTCAGCAATATTAAAATCACAAAAGATTAAAACACAGAAATATGAAAAGTGCTTTATCCATTTTTCTCCTGTTTCTTGCCTTCTCATCGCATGCCCAGCAAAAAGAAACCTTCGACCTGGCCACCTACACCGTGCCCAATGGATGGAAGAATGTGAGCACGGAATATGCAGCCGGCTATGCCACCACCAATAATCTGAAAGGCACCTATTGCCAGATCGCCATTTACAAAAGCAGGGGCAGCAAAGCAAGTTTGCAAGCCGACTTTGAAAGTGAATGGCAAGAGTTGGTGGTGAAACCATACAAGCCATCTGCAAATCCAGAATTGGTACCCGCGGCATCCGATGAGGGATGGCAAGCACAGAGCGGGGTGGCTCCTTTTGAATTTAGTGGAGGCCAATCCATTGCCATGTTGGTAACAATGCGTGGGTTTGGAAGATGCCAAAGCATAGTGATCCTCACCAACACGCAAGATTATCAGACCGAAATAGAAAACTTTTTAGGATCGGTGGATTTAAAAAAGCCGGAAGCCAACACGAATCAACTGCCCAACACTCCACTAGGAGAGACACCAATATCCGCCAAGAAAACGGGGTACGCATTCTCGACAACCAACTTTGATGATGGGTGGGTAAGCACGATGCAAGAAGATTGGGTGCAAGTGGTGAAGGGAACCTCCACGGTTTTAATTCATTATCCCAATAAAAATGCAGATGCCTACAATTCCGTTTTAATGGACGGATTAAAAAATGGCTGGAACATTTTAGTAGCGCCACGTTACAGTTCGGCCAGCAATTTTGAATTTAAACCAGTAACCGGCTGGCAGTCCATTGAGTTTGCCGAAGCCGACATGGTAGATGAGGCAACAGGCAAAACGGTGTACGTGGTGTTATTTAAAATTAATTATTCTAATGGGAGTGGAAAGTATTTGGAGTTCATTACGCCCAACAAGGCTTCCTTCGAACAAGAATTTGGCCCCTACCACGAAACTTCTTATGGTTGGGAGAAAATGGAGAACATGGCCAACTACAACAAGTTTGCCGTTGGCGCCACAGACCTCAACGGAAAGTGGACAAACAATTTTTCAGGCATGACGCAATACGTAAATGCTTACACGGGTGCTGATGCGGGTGCAACATCCCACGCTTCTTCTCAAGTGTTTTATTTTTCGGGTGGCACCTACCAGTGGGAGATAGCCGTGGCCAGCGGAGCGGTGGGCAATCTCAAATTTCAAAATACAAAGTCTAACGGAAAACTTTCATTGATCTCCAACTGGCAAATAAAATTCTCTGATATGGAAGGGAAACCCAAAACCTACGATGCTTATTTTTCGTGCATCAAGGGAGCACGCATGCTGTGGCTCTCCGATGTAAGCTACCCAGGATATACGGGGTATGGAAAGGTGGAGTAAATGATCAGTCAAGTAGCTAATTATTTCCTCAACCCATCATATAATTTCTGCACCTCCTTCTGCGATCTTTTCCAACTCCTCATTTACCAGCACTAATCAAACTTATCTTCAAAAGACATTTCGAATTTGGCTTTGAAAAACCTTCGTGAAAGACTTTCTTCTGTGCCACGGTCTTTTCAGGCGTGCTTCTAAAATTTCCAGCCACCACCTCTCCTTTGTTGTTGTTCCGCTACCAATATTCAAAATTCAAAGGATAGAAATTCAAGTTTGCGGAAATTCTGAATTGAAAAATGTAACGGTCACCAACAGACACACAGACCGCAGAAAATCCCAATTCTTCTAATTTGCGCTTTTTGTTGGTGACTGCCATTCAACTTCGAAATCAGAATAAATGAAACAGGGATTTTTTGAACACTCGGGAATTCTGTAAATTAAGCAACAAATCAGCCACTAATTAATAATATGTTGTATGAACCACGAATCAGAAACTTTTAAAACATTCGTACCTGTTGAGAGCATTGCCTATGCTGAAAAATCCGTAGTAAGTAAAACCATCTTAAAGAAGTCAACGGGGAACATCACCTTGTTTGCTTTTGACAAGGGCGAAGGCCTTGCCGAACATACCACTCCCCATGAAGCCTTGGTACAAATATTGGATGGCAAAGGTGAAATTAGCATTGGGGGTAACCCCCATCATCTGCAAACAGGACAGTGCATCGTTTTGCCTGCAAACATTCCACACTCGGTGAAAGCAAGCGAAAAATTCAAAATGATGCTGACCATGATCAAGGGTTAAATATTTATGTTTGCATACTCTCCTTTGTTGGTGTTCCGTTGCAAATGTTCGAAGAATAGACTTTTGAGCTTATGGAAATCCTGAATTGAAAAAACAACGGTCACCAACATAAACCCTGACTGCCATTTAACTTCGAAATCAGAATAAATAAAACCATCTGTGATCCTAATAAGATTTTCTGTTTATTTGAAATACAAACAACCTAATATGAAAAAAATACTTCTCCTGACTTTTGCTGTTGCGTTGCTGGCATATTCTTCAAAATCCCAGAATGTGGTTTGGCCTGCCGAGGCAATCAAAGAATTAACATCGGAATGGAAAGGCGAACGCACGTCAGACGGAAGGCCAAAAGTCTCTGATGAACTGCTGGAGCGCTTAAAGGCGCTTTCGATGGAGGAAGTTTGGGGCACCTTGCGCCAGAAAGGATATGAAAATCAATTTGAAAATTTCGCCAGCACCTATGAGAATGGATGGCAGATCATCCATCCGGAAAAGGTGATGACGGGCCGGGTGGTCACGGGGCAGTTTATGCCACTCAGAAAAGATTTTGACAATTATGTTCAGAAACAGGCGGGAAAGGAAGGAACCAAAACACCGGTAACGAATTACGCTCCCATCATAAAACTTATGAACGGTGATGTGTACGTAGCCGACAGCTATGGTAAAATGGTGGATGGCACACTCATTGGTGACAACCTGGGCAACGCGATTTATAACGCTGGAAAAAGAGGAATCATATTCAACGGATCGGTACGTGATGTGGAGGGATTGAACGAAATCGAAGGGTTCAATGGCTGGATCCGGGGTTCAGATCCTTCCGCGATCAAGCAGATGATGATCTCCACGGTGAATGCCCCCATTCGGATTGGCCGGGTGTCGGTACTGCCGGGCGATGTGGTGCTTGCCAAATCCACGGGCGTATCCTTTATTCCACCCCATCTGGTACAGCAAGTGGTGATCGCAGGCGAATACACAGCCCTCCAGGATGAGTTCAATTTCTTTTGCATGAAAACTAAGAAATACGAATATGTGAACGAAGCATTTGTGGTAGATCATGATGTATTCGAAAAAGATTTTAAGGAATGGGTGAATAAATATCCAAAGTTGCCAATGCCTAAAAAGGAACTGGATGATTATATGAAAGAACTGGAAGCCAAGAAAACTCAAAACTGATAACTCTCCTTTGTTGGTGTTCCGTTACCAATGTTCAAAGGATAAACATTTGAGCTTACGGAAATTCTGAATTGAAAGATGCAACGGTGAAACCTGGATTCTCGTACATTAGTCGGCAAGGGCAGAACACCAACAAAGGATAGTACAAGGCGAAAGTGTGTGGTCAATGTCAAGCGTGAGATAAAATGAGAGCAGCAATAAATAATGAATATGGGCCACCGGAAGTGGTAAAATTAATGGATGTTGACAAACCGGTAGCCAAAGACAATGAGGTGCTGATAAAAGTGCACGCCGCCACTGTAAACCGCACCGATTGTGGCTTCCGCAGCGCTGAATATTTTGTGAGCAGATTTTGGAGTGGGCTATTCAAACCCAAATTCAAAACGCTTGGGAACGAATTTGCAGGGGCAATCGAAGCCATCGGAAAAGACGTAACCTCCTTTAAAATTGGAGACAGGGTGTTTGGTTTTAACGATGCCAATTTTGGGGCACACGCCGAGTATATGACCATGGCGGAGGACAAAGCCATCACGACCATGCCAAATAATTCAACTTTCGAGGAAGCCGCACCCATCTCGGAGGGTGGACATTATGCATTGTGTGATATCCGAGCTGCAAAAATTAAGAGTGCACAAAACATATTGGTTTATGGTGCCACCGGTGCCATTGGTTCGGCAGCCGTTCAACTCATAAAATATTTTGGCGCGAAGGTCACTGCGGTATGCGATACAAAGAATGTAGCCCTTGTAAAGTCTTTGGGCGCCGACACCGTGATCGATTATACCAAACAAGATTTTACAAAAACGAGCGAGAGATTTGATGTGGTGTATGATACCGTTGGTAAAAGTTCATTCGGACAATGCAAGCCATTGCTGAAGGAAAAAGGGATTTACAAGTCGACGGAACTTGGAAAAAATGGTGAAAATATATGGTTGGCGCTGATGACTTCATTCTTTAATGGCAAGAAAGTAATATTCCCAATTCCAACAACCAGCAAAGAAGACATCGTATTCCTTAAAGAGCTTGTAGAAACCGGAAAGTTTAAGCCTATTATCGACAGGCGCTACAAATTAGAACAAATTGTAGAGGCTTATAAATTTGTTGAAACCGGACA
>JAYVRH010000242.1:0-6536 GCA_043776495.1 Cyclobacteriaceae bacterium | reverse complement strand
CTCCAGAGTCAAATCAAAAGCCCGAAGATTTTCATCAAGGTGATTGGTTGTCCTAGCTCCAATAATAATGCCCGCCACCTGCCTGCGGCTTAACATATACGCAGTTGCTACATTAGAAATACTGACATGGTGTTTGTTCGCAATTGCCTGGAGGGTTCTAAGCAAACTTTGAAACAGATCCCAGCCACCAAATTCGTCAATCATCAATTTGTATTTCACCAGCGATCGATTTTCGAAGGGCGGCTTTGGCTCGGCAGCACCCAGCCATTGCTCATTGATGAATCCTCCTGCTACAGTACCATAGCAAAGCAAATGAATGTTATTCCTCGCACAAAGTTGCACCAATCCTTTCTCAGGTCGGTTGTCCAAAAGCGAATACTGGACCTGCAGGGTAGACAGAGTTATACCCGCCTCAATCATCTCAGTCGATGCCTTTGTATTGAAATTGGTGCCTGAAATCAAATGAATCTTGCCAGCCTGTTGCAATTGTTTTAACCAATACGCAGTTTCAATATACCCTGGAATTTCATACGTCCACCAACTGAACTGAACCATGTCCAGTCTTTCTTTTTTCAAACGAAACAAAGAACGATCAATGATTCTCTCAACATAAGATTTGCTGATGGTTGCAAGCACATCATAGTCGGGCACGAATTTGGTGAGCACTTTGATATCGTCGTTGCGACCAAGACGCTCTTTGCGGTGGGTTAAAAACTTTCCAATCAGTTCTTCCACACCGGTATAAATATCCGCACAGTCAAAAGTCGTAATGCCCCTGCCTGCAAAGAGGAACATATCCTCCACAGGATCATTGAAGATTCCCTGGCTGTGACCTTGCGACAATTGCCACCCGCCCTTGATAATTCTGGAAATGCTAAAGTCGGGAGTAAGTTTAAATGAAAGCACGGAAATCCGTTTGAAAGTTGGTTGAAAAGATTAAATACTTGAGGCAGATTGACAATGAATCGTAATCAGCAATGAGGTAGCAGAGACTGGATATCATTTCAAACCTTATTCCCTCCAATCATTTTTTTCGGGAAGAGGCACGACGGTAGTCTCTGATCTTTTATACACATGACTTCCGATGCGACTGATCTTAAAGGTAGCACCACAGTGGGGATCAGGGCAGGCAATGATATGGTCTGTTGCCATCCAGTCATATTGATTTAGCGGCCGCTGCTTTGCTGGCAGCAAGGGTAGTAACGCGGCGAGAGCATATAGGGAAAATGGCTTATCCGTTTTGAAATATAGGTTTTCCCCTCGCACTTCAAAGCTTTCCCCTGCTAGGTGACTGCAGACGAAAGGCCTTTCTCCCGCGATCGTTTCTACTTTTAAGTCATACAATTTAAATTCGCTCATGGTCTTTTCTTCTTAAAGTGAAAAGATAAGTAAATTTTGATTTTCAATTTGCTCCCACAACAGGCAAGCCTGTGCGCAAGTTTATGAAATTCCAGTTTTATCCATAGCTTGAGAATAATTACATACCAAATTGAAGTCAAATAAATGAAAATATACGGCGTGGCCATTCTGGCCGGTTGTTTTATTGCTGGTCAACTTGTTGGTGAGGCACTGGGTTATTTATTAGAAATAGATGCCAACGTCGGGGGAGTCGGGTTTGCAATGTTGCTATTGATTGTGAGCAATCAGTGGCTACATAAGAGAAATCTATTTTCCCAGGAATCTCAGGATGGAATCGGTTTTTGGAGTGCCATGTACCTGCCGGTTATTGTGGCAATGTCGTCAATTCAGAATGTGGCAGCAGCCCTTTCTGGCACCGCAGTAGCAATCATAGCTGGCTTACTGGTCACCGTTATTCCACTCCTGATGTTACCCATGATCTCTAAACTTGCACAAAGAAAGCATGAACTTTCTAAGTGAAATTTTGATTAAGAACGGATTGGTAGTTGCGTTTCTGCTTACCGGTATCATCATGCTTTGTTCCTACTGGGTTTCGGAGAATATTTTTCATAAAAAAATACCTGGCTCCGCCATTGCAATTCTTACAGGCCTCTTGATGGCTTATGTAGTCGGACGCATGACAGGCGGGCAGAAAGGAATCGCGGATGTTCCTGTTCTTGCTGGCTTCGGCGTTCTGGGTGGTGCTATGTTTCGCGACTTTGCAATCGTCTCTACAGCCTATGGTGCGAATTTTGAAGAGATAAGAAAAACTGGCTGGGTGGGAGTGATCTCACTTATAATAGGCATTCTCTTGTCATTTGTCATTGGCGCTGGCATTGCTTATGCTTTTGGATATCATGATCCTAAGGACATGACGACCATTGGAGCCGGAGCGTGTACTTTTATTGTTGGCCCGATTACAGGTGCGGCAGTAGGAGCCAGTTCAGACATAATCACTATCAGCATTGCAGCAGGAGTTGTGAAATCAGTCGTCGTCACCATTATCACGCCGATGGCCGCACGATTTATCGGGCTAGACAATCCACAATCTGCAATGATCTACGGTGGTCTCATGGGAACGACCAGTGGCGTTGCGGCTGGATTGGCCGCTACGGATCCTAAACTCGTGCCCTACGGCGCCATGACCGCAACTTTTTATACCGGGCTTGGTTGCCTATTGTGCCCTTCATTACTTTACATGATTGTAAAATATATTTTTTGATACATGAATCTGCTTCATCTATTTGCAAATTCGTTGGAAGCCAGGAAGGACCAAATTGGTCTGGAGTTTGGATCAAAGACATTTACCTTCGGTGAAATTGACGGCCGTAGCAATAAGATGGCAAGGCTGCTGACCGACCGTGGGCTGATAGAGGGTGATCGGCTTTGTGTCTATCTTGAGAACTGTGTTGAGTTTATTGACCTATTCCTGGCATGCGCAAAGCTGGGTGTGATATTTGTCCCAATCAATATTCTGTATCGAGAAAGAGAAGTAACACATATTTACAATGATGCCAACCCGAAAGGATTGATTTCCATGGGTGATGTTCCTGGCCATATTCCTTGTTGGAAACTAAATGAAATAAAGGAGGCATCGTCAAAGCAATCTTCAGACCCCATCCATATCCAAACGACGGGAGACCATGTGGCAGCGATCGTTTATACATCGGGGACCACTGGTGCATCAAAGGGTGCAATGCTTTCACACAATAATTTCATTGCTAACGGAATCAATCTTATCACATGCTGGCAGATCACACACAAAGATCGATTTCTGCTAGGCTTGCCATTATTCCATGTGCATGCATTGGGAAACGGATTGCATGTATGGCTGATGTCTGGTTGCCGCATACGGTTGTTGGAACGCTTTGAGCATCAGAAGGCCGCTGATGAATTTCTCTCTTTCCAACCAACTTTATTTTTCGGTGTGCCTACGATGTATATTCGCTTGCTTGATCAGCCTGAGGATATCGCAACACAAATCGGATCATGCATCAGACTTTTTGTTTGCGGCTCTGCACCATTGCCGGCACATGTGCTGGAGTCATTTCGGGAGAAATACAAACACACCATCCTTGAACGATACGGAATGACCGAGACATTAATGAACATCAGCAATCCATACTACGGAGAAAGAAAGGCGGGTACCGTCGGCCTGCCACTGCCAGGAATATCAATACGCGTAGCGCTGGAAAATGGAGAAGAAGCAAGTACAGGTGAAGTTGGAGAACTGCAGGTGAAAGGGCCCAACGTTTTTTCATCTTACTGGAATCGGGACGATGCTACTGCAAAGGCCTTTGCAAATGGGTATTTCAAAACAGGCGATATTGGTTTTAGGGATGCCGACGGGTATTACACTTTGTGTGGGAGGAAGAGCGATCTGATTATTTCTGGTGGGTTTAACATTTACCCCCGCGAGATTGAGGAATTTTTATTAGAGCAGGAGGGAGTGGCCGAAGTAGCCGTGGTAGGAGTGACCCATGCCCTGCGAGGAGAAGTCCCGGTGGCCTACATTGTTGCAGCCAATAGTGAAATAGATACTGCCAAGCTGGAAGAGACGTGCCGCAAGCACCTTGCATCGTTCAAGATCCCCAAGGGATTCATACTCGTAGAGAAATTGCCCCGGACAGCATTGGGAAAGGTCCAGAAGCATTTGTTGCCCGCACCACAGTTTTGATTTAAACCGGAGATGTCTTCACAGCCCCGTCTCGGGTGCCGCGATCTTTCGATTCAACTTTGGAATAAGATGTTGACGTACCGTGGATATTGGTTATTTTTATTGAACACACATCTATTCTGACAAACCCAAATCTATGCAGCCAAGCAACCTCATCTGGAAAAAGTTTCTGACACTTTTGATCCTCACCATCATCCTGTTGGCTTGTCAGCGCCCGACAGCAAAGGAGGAAGTAAAGGACCCCAAAGCTGTCGCGAAAGCGAAAATGCTGGCGCGCGCGGATTCTCTCGAAATTAAAACTGACTACATCGTTCCTCCCGGAGACGCACTGGAGCATCACACGGCTGGGTTCGCAAAGATCATGTGTTCCGCTGTATTCATCACCGGACTTGATCCTGAGTTTGCTGCCGCCAATGTAGGTGGTTTTGCCAGTCCTTTTCACGAGCGGAAGAAAGTAGGAAAGCCTGTGATTGACTTTAAGAGGAAGTCAGTTTCCATCACCTTACCCAACGGAGTAATACGAACCGCCATTTATCTGGGGGACCAGGCACAAGGATGTGTGACGCTTCCATCGGGGTCAGAAAAAATATTTTATGAGCCCGAGAAAGTGAAACGCAATCTGCCAGACGCAAACAAAACAGCGTGGCCGATGGGGGATGTTTTGTCTAAAGACCCAATGCCTGTAGAGGTTGATATTGCTAAAGTGGAAGCAGCATTGGACTCTGCCTTTGGGATTCCCGAAGCCTTGACGGCAGCGGTGGTCGTCACTTATAAAGGGAGAATCATTGGAGAACGATATGCTGATGGCATTACAAAAGACACACCCCTTGAAAGTTGGTCGATGGGAAAGAGTCTCACAGCGACGATGGTGGGTATTCTTATAAAGCAAGGCATCTATTCTCTGGATCAACCTGCACCCATTCCCGAATGGAAAAATGAAGGCGACCCAAGAGCCAGCATCAAAATTCAGGACATCCTGCATATGTCGAGCGGTTTGAGATTCAGGGCGCCCCAGGATCCTGATTATGATTCAACCAGGGGCTATCCCGATCATTTGTATGTGTATACGGGCGGTATCAATTCCTTCCAGTATTCTGCCACCCGCCCTCAACAATGGCCACCCAATAGTGTTGGCCGTTACCACAATTCTGATCCTGTGCTGGCAAACTATCTGGTGCGTTTGGCAGTGGAGGGAAAAGGAGAAAATTATCACACCTTCCCTCAACGCGAACTCTTTGATAAGATTGGAATGCGCACGATGATCATGGAAGCGGATCCATATGGCAATTTCCTCACTCAAGGGTACGAGTTTGCATCGGCACGCGATTGGGCAAGGCTTGGCAATCTCTATTTGCAAGATGGCGTTTGGAATGGTGCAAGAATTCTGCCCGAAGGGTTTGTCACGTTTGTCAGCACGCTCGCTGAGCCATGGGTAAAAGACGGGAGGCCTGTGTATGGAGGATTCTTTTGGATCAACGGGGATGGTGCACGACCTATTCCCAAGGAAGCATATATGATGCTGGGCGCAGGGGGACAATCAACAACAATCATTCCTTCGCACGACCTTGTGGTAGTGCGGCTTGGTCACTATCGTGGCGCGAGGGCTGGAGCAGTCGCATTGGACAAAACATACAAATTACTGATGGAGGCTGTGCCTGCCAGGTAGGAGCCTCAAATTCGAATCAGGATCATGCGCTATTTCTACCTACTATGCTTTGCTTTTTTGTCGTTGAACCTCTCTGGACAAGCACAAATTGATCTTGGAAAAATAAAGTGGATACATGGTTCGGCGGACTGTAGTAAAAACGTTGATCCTCATATCCAGGTTGTACAATATGACAACGACACCTGGATCTTCCGGCAAAATAAGTGCGATCATTATGAGGCACCTTTCATGTATTTGTTTTTGGGTGGGACCAAGGCCCTGCTCATCGACACTGGTGCAAAAACAGCCAAAGAATCATTCCCATTGTATGATAGTGTCTCCAGAATTCTTTCTGCGAAGGGAAGGCTAAATGGCCGGACACTATCATTAATTATCATTCACACCCATTCACATGGTGATCACATTGCCGGCGATTACCAATTTCGCAACAAGGCAAACGTAACGCTTGTGGGACCGACACGTGATTCAATTTCATCGTTCTTTAATTTAAGAAAGTGGCCGGAGCAACAAATCGTTTACGAGCTAGGCCATCGCAAGTTGACGCTCCTCCCGATACCAGGTCACGACCAGACGTCAATTGCCATCTATGATGAACAAACACAGTGGCTTTTAACAGGCGACACTGTTTATCCAGGAAGGTTATATGTTCGAGACTGGCCAGCCTATAAAAGCAGCATTAAGCGTTTAATCGAGTTTTGTGAAAAAAATAAAGTATCCTGGCTCATGGGCAATCACATTGAAATGTCCAAAACAAAAGGAGTGGACTATCCGGTTGGAACCAAATTTCAACCGGAT
>JAYVRH010000241.1:0-2032 GCA_043776495.1 Cyclobacteriaceae bacterium | reverse complement strand
GAATGAGGTACATCTCGCCAACACGCAAGGGTTTCCAATTGACGAGCCCATCGGTAGCGCCATTACGACCCAGGTATTTGGAGACGATAAGTTCACCCGGACGCAACGAAGTTGTACTGGAGAAATAGCTTGAATACCGAATGTCGGTGGTCGTATTATAACTCAAAAGCAAGTTTTGAGATGGCTTAAAAGAAACGCGGTTGTTGACGGCAAAAAATACATCTCCTCCCACATAACCATCCCCTGCGAGGAAAGTAATGCTCCAGATCACTTCATTGGCGATCGCATCATTATTCCAGATGGACGGAAAATCGGCACGTATCGCGAGGCCCATGCCACTGTTGATCACCTCTGTAGCACTGCTGATGGCAGTGGGGTAGTCCTTTGCATAATAAGCCACTCGGGCCAGAATTGCATTCACCCCAATCACATCAATCCTGCTTCTATTGGCGGTCGTATTGATCGTTTGATCCATAGTAGCCATCAGTGATTTAGCCTGGGCCAAATCAGCATAGACCTGATCATAAACTTCCTTGACAGTACTTCGCTTAGGCTTGTCAAGATTAGATTCTATTTTGATCGGCACGCCCAGGTTCGTAGCATTGCGATCATAGCTCTGACCAAAATAACGAAGTAGATCAAAATGGGTGAGCGCCCTAATTGCCAATGCCTGTGCCTTCAACCGATTGGCCTGACCAGGTTTTGTTTCTTTAAATTTATCAACGTTGCTCAGCAGAATGTTGCAGTCGTTGATCATACTGTAGGGTGTGGCCCATACACCTTCAACGGTCCCATCATTGGCGACATACAGCCAATCAACGGTTGATCGGTAATTCCCGAGTGATTCCACATTCTCGGCAAGATTGTCCGACATCATGTCTGCAAGAGTACCATAGGCCAGTGCATAATAGCCGGTGCTTTGAAAACCGGAATAAATTCCATTCAGGTGTAGTTCAATGTCACTGATCGTTTTGAATGCATTGTTTGGAGTGAGCGAGTGTGTGGGTTGAATGTCAGTAAAATTACTGCACGACATAATGAGTACCCCGAAAGTTGCGATGATGTATTTACTTCCTTTCATAAAGCCCATCATAATCCAATATTTATACCTGCCACGATGGTTCGAAGAGCAGGGTACTGAGCCCCCGTCAACTGCCCACTTGCCAATTCAGGATCCCAGCCTTGAAACTTAAAGACGGTCCACAAGTTTTGAGCCTGTGCATACACCCTCACGTTCCTCAACTTAGCCCTTGACATCCATTTGGCCGGGAGGTTATAAGAAAGAGAAACATTTCTAAGTCGCAGGAACGAACCATCCTCGACGTACCGACTTGTCTGGGCCTGGTAAGGATCGCTTGTCAATCCACCAGTAGTTTGAATGCGTGGGACATCTGTAATATCGCCTGGTTGCTTCCATGCTCTCAATACAGAAACGGCTAGATTATCAGCATAGTAAGTTGGGTTCTCTACATTTGCCCGATCGCTGTTATAGACCTTATTGCCCTGTACCCAGGAGAAAAATATAGTAAGGTCAACACCTTTGTAGCTAAATGAATTCGAGAAGCCTCCGAAATAAGGGGCAAACCGAGTGCCCAAAGGAATCAAGTCGTTCGACGAAAACTGATTGGTCAAAGAGCCATCCTTTGTACGATACAGCGCGTCACCGTTGGCCGAGTTCACACCTGCATAAGGCACAACATAGTTGGTGAAAGCCGGATAACCAACTTTGGTGATGGTCGTATTTGTGTTGATAATTTCATCACCATCAACCAGTTTAACAATTTCATTTTTGTTGTAAGTGAAATTGGCATTGATGTTCCATACAAATCCATGTGTTCTCACAACGGTTCCGGTGAGGTCAATTTCAATACCCCGGTTTCGCATTTGACCTACATTTTGTGTGATGGAAGGGAAGCCACTGGTGCGCGAAAGCTGTGTGGGCAAAAGCATGTTGAGGGTATTGTTAACATAGTACTCAACCGTACCGGAGATACGGTTTTTCAAAGCAGAGAGCTCAATACCAATATTAGTG
>JAYVRH010000240.1:0-2033 GCA_043776495.1 Cyclobacteriaceae bacterium | reverse complement strand
AAGTTTCGAAAGATCAATGGCGATGAATATTTGTGAAAGATTTGCTTCTGTATTTTGTTTTGTAATCCCCGCCACTGAAAGTCCTCCGGAAAGAATGGCAGCGAGGATATCAAGCAACAAGGAAAGCCCTGCTCCTTTCCAATATCCAATCGGTAAAGCCCTCCATGATTTTTTGATTTCCTCAGGAACCTTCGTCAAAACACCATGGACATCATAGCCTCCCGGTACCGAGAGGGTCTCGTTGTTCATGTGTGCTACTTCCAGCGCCCCATACGAATATTGTGACATGGCCATGTCCATCACGATCGCTTCATCCAGATAAGGCACCGCGATCACCAAAGGATTATTTCCAAGTTTACTGTTCACAGCGCCCCAGGCAGGCATGTTGGCAATTGTGTTGCTCCACGCAATGAGGACAAAACCTTTCTTTGCTGCGCGCCAGCCATAGGTTCCACCCCTCATCCAGTGATTGGTCATGCCAAGGCTCACCATACCGATTCCATGCTGAGCAGCAATGGCCATCGCACGGTCTGCACAAATCAACGCGTTCAAGGGGCCTGGCCCGGATTGCCCATCCCATTGCTCTATGCTTCCCACCGCATTCTTACAGATCGCTTCGTGGTCATGTTTGATGAGCCCTTCCTTCACAGCTCCTATGAACTTGGCAAACCTGTTCACACCATGAGAGTAAACTCCATCCAGGCTATTGCCAACAAAGATGCCAGCACATATTTTCGCTTTATCATGGGTAAAACCATTTTTTACCATGACCCGAACCAATTCTGATTCGAGTGTCGAAGGTGATAGTCTAAGAAAATTGGGTTGTGGATTCGAGGACATAATGATTGCTTATGAATATGATTTCAGTTTTGAGTCGTCTGGGCTAAAGCCCAATACTAATACATGTTTTATAACCACGGGCTTAAGACCTTGGCTACTTAAAACCCTGGACTCATTGGGCTTCGATTTTCCTTTTGTTTTCAGGTCCTTGTCAAAAGGCCGATTGAGATTATTGCCAGCAAGGTCTTCAAGTCTGCCTTCAATCCGTAAATTGTATTCACCCGCCTTCCAGGATTCGCTCGCATAAAAAAGAAATGCCCGCTCCTTGTTTTGGGTAGATTCTTCAGCCGGTCGGCAAGCTGCAAATATCAGGGGAACAAAAAAGCCGATCAGGAAAGTGCAAATACAAAACACCAATTGATCAGCTTTTTAAATTATCAGAGATATCGTTCGTTGGTGTGATAAAGTTGCCAACAGGTTTTCCAAAGAGTTCAATGTCATGGTAAATCCATCCTGGAAGCCCATTTCAATCATCTTCTCCATGCGGGCAAGGGACTCATTCTTAATGACAATACTGACTTTTGTCGTTCCGTTTTGTTCGCTGAAATTAAAATCCCAATCAGAACCTGGCAACTCAGGATTTTCATCTTTGTCAGCAAAAGCATTGAGCATCTTGAAATTGGTTTTTGGACTAATGGAAGTAAATCTCTGAATTGACCAGCGCTCTTGTCCTTCCGGGCTCACCATTGCATAAAATCTTCGTCCGCCAACTTCAAAATTCATGGCTTTTGTTTTTGAGGCCCAGGGTTTAGGTGCCCACCATTGGTCAAGAATTTCTTGTCTGGTAAAAGCATCCCACACCAGGGACAGGGTGGCATCAAATTCTCGGGTTACGAATACCGTTTTTGTTGCTTTGTCAACGGTAAAATCAAATAGCAGGTTATGTTTCATTTTTTTGTTTTTTCATGGTTGATAATACTTTGTCCAGTTGATTGAATCGGGTCTCCCAAATTTTTCTGAATTGGTTTAGCCATTTATCAATCTCCTTCATTTTCTGAATTTCAAGTGAGTAATAAATTTCCCTGCCTTGTTGTTCCTGCTTTACCAGTTCGCATTCTGTGAGTATGCGGAGGTGCTTAGAAACAGACTGCCGGGTCGTGTGGAAGTTGTCAGCAATGGCGTTCGGTGTCATTGCCTGCAGTGCAATTAAGGTAATAATTGCCCGTCTTGTCGGGTCGGCAATTGCCTGAAAA
>JAYVRH010000239.1:0-6555 GCA_043776495.1 Cyclobacteriaceae bacterium | reverse complement strand
AATTCCTTCATCATAGTAGTAATTGTTGCGTGATAACCAGTTTAAATTTTTGGCTGCCTGAATGGTATCACCTTTGACTGTTTGAATCAGGGCTTCATAGTACACGCGTTCAGCCTCGCGATAAGCACCAAAAAGTATTCCTTTCTGAAGGGCATCCTCGAGCATCGACCATTTACGTTGAGAGGCAAAGAGGCGAAGCTCGTAATATTTAATGTCGGCAAACAGGCGCATGTCGGTGAGGTGCAGTCCCTTCAACTTTTGATAAACCTGAGCGGCTTTAATGATTTCATCCTGCTCGAACCATTTTTTTGACCGATCCAAGATGGCTTTAGCTTTCAGATCCTCATTGGACATTTGATCGATCAGGCGTTTAAACTGCATAGAGTCATCGAGCGTGATCCGATAGCGGATGAACTGATATTTTTCTTTTTCGGTCATGTTGCCAAACCACGAAATGGGTGCTGCCAGCACTCGCTTCATGCTTTCCGAGGTAGATTGAATGAGGGAATCTTTTCGATGGCCGAGGGAATCCCATGCGATGATGGCCTCATTGATTCTTCCATTTTCTGCCAATGCTATGGCATTTGCATAAGGTGCTTGGGGAGCCTTTTGATTCATCGCATACGACAGATAGAGAAGTGCGGTACTCGGCTTGCCCTGATCCAATGACCAAAGCGCCAATGTAGTATTGTGAATGCCTGAGTCACTGCCCCTAAAAATTGCTTGTTGCAATAGTTGGAAGGCGCGGTTTACCTGTCCAGTGGCATACCATGCCTTTGCTGCCGGTACGAGGATGGTCTCCGTAAAACTTTGATTTGTTGGTTTTTCGGCCAGGCGGATGCAAGTGGTCAGAAAGGCCGTATCAATTTTTGTGAGATGATTGGTAATGTAGTTGGCAATCAAAGTAGCAGTAAATAGATTAAGAATAGAGTCTTTGGGAAATTCAATGGGCAGGTCGATCAACTTTCCTTTGCGATTGGCAATGGCCAGTGCATTTCCCATGATCCTGAGTTGTTGCGAATGAAGAAGTTGATCAACAGAATCTGGATTTATTTTTAGATTATTTTCGGCGATCAGGCCGAGCAGATTCATTTCTGCAGTTTCTTTTGTAAGGGTGTTTTTTTGTGCGGTTGAAAGGAATTTGTAGGCCGAGTCGATTAATCCAACCTGCGCGTATGTGAGGCCAAGATTATTTTTTATGATTCCGTTGGAGGGTAACTTTCTGTTGGCCTCTCTTAACACTAAAATTTCATTGAATCTTTGTCCCGATTGATGAAAGGCATTCGCTTCATTGAGGGCGGTAAATGGAGTGGGCTTATATTGATTGGCATCCTCATAGTAGCTTCTTTCTTTCATTCCATTTCTGCGAAATGCTTCCAGCTGAGCCAAAGCGGTCGACGCATGTTGATTGTAAGGTGCATAGCGATGGGCTCTGTTATAATAACCAAAGGCAATGGCTGGATCTTCTTCCTCTGAAAAGAGATCTCCCATGGCAGTGTAATAACCAGAAGCGAAATGATTCACAGGCACGATCCACCTATTATAGAAAATAAATGCCAACGTGAAGATGAGTCCGGCAATACGATACGAGAAGTAAGGCATGGCAGTCGGTTTATAGATTACTTTATATACCGGATAGTTTCTCTGAAGCATTCCGAGAAAGTTGGAGGCGATGTAAAGTAGAAACATCATGCCGTATCCAATGTGCGTATAGAGGATCAGATCATTTAGAGAAAGAAGGGAGATGTCATTGGAGGAGGCGAGAAAATAACCAACCGTCGCGAAAGCAATCGTTCCCAGCGACAAAATGAAATAGACTCCAAAGGGATCTGCCTGAATAATTTTTTCATACTGAGGCTGACGTTGACGCATGCCCCAGATTGCAAGAACCCCGGAGATTCCAAGCAAGAGGATGGGTTGGATGGTATAGTTCCACTGAATCCAGCCGATTTTACTCCAAAGGGCCAGCCACAAATTGAAGAGATAAACCGCGCTGATAATCAAATAATGACGGAGACTTTTAGTGTTTCGCGTGCCTCTGCCAACAAGAAAAATGAAGGAGGCCATAATCTCGTGCGACACCATAAGGATAAACACCACCAGCAGCACGATGGAACATAGCAACGAGTTCACCGCAAAGTACCGAAGCGGATGGGCTGATTCAGATCCAAGGTTTATTACTACACCGATGACAATGGCTGCCGTCAGGAAAATCAAACTTCGGTGCAAGAGGGAAGCAAGGCTATTAAAATATTGATAATAGGCTGCAATCCCCAGGAGCACAACCATGATCACCCCGGTTGGGATTTTATTTTGAAAACCGAATATCTCGAGTGCCTCCAACTGGAAACTTGAAATCATAAACAGTGCCATACCCCCGGCAACAAAAAACCAAAATCGCGGAAGCACGGTGATGAGTGCGAACAACATCACCAAAGATGAAATGAAAAAGAGAAGATAAATATCCAACGCCTGAAGATTGGGTATAAGGGGGTTCCCAAGCCACCGCTCAAAGATTATGTAATTGTCGGCGGATACCGTAAGATCAAAACCCCCTACATTAAATGAATAAATAGGAATCTCTTGTTGCCGGAGTTCCTGCAATTGCTGCCAGGTAAAAACGGGCGATGGGTATTGCGCGAATGAAAGAAGAGTTAATCCAAGGCAAGCGATAAATAGCACCGCCAGCACGCCCAGCAATCGGCGATATACTATTGGCCAGGATTTCCAAAATTGAATAGAGTGCATTCTATGGAAGCCAGGTACTTGTTATTCCAGAACCTTTGGTACCCTGAAATAATCTAAATCTTTTTTAGGGGCGTTGCGCAAGGCATCTTCATGAGGAAGGTGGGGTTTTACTTCGTCTTCCCTCAGTGCATTGACCTCATGACTCATCGTGGTGAGGGGCTCGACACCATCGGTGTTCACTTCTTTCAATTTTTCGACCCACGTAACAATGGCGGACATGTCCTTCATCATTTTCTCAGCGTCTTTTTCATCAAACTCGAGGCGGGAGAGGTGGGCAATTTTATCCAACATGGCTCGGTCGATTTGCATATTTTCTTAATTCGTCATCAATTATCCGAAATACTTGTTGCTTCAGATGGTCTGTATCATTTAAAGACATGCCCTTGGTCTCAATCGGTTCGTGAAATATCACTTTCACATCCCCTTGCCTGAGCAAAAACTCATCGGGTGGCAAAATTATCCAATTGTAAGGAATAGAGACAGGCACGATGGGTATTTGTTTTTCAATCGCCAGCCTGAAGGCGCCGTCTTTGAACCTCACCATGTCCGGCGGATGTTCCGTATAAATGCCACCCTCCGGGTAGAGAACGAGGCTCTTGCCATCTTCAATGGCCTTCCGTGCTTTGACAAAAGTGTCGTATTTGCTTTTCAGTTTAGAACGGTCTACGGTAATGTGCAGCCGCTTAAACATGAATCCAAACAAAGGAACGTTTTCAATCGCATTCTTACCTACAAAGACGGTATTAATAGGATTGAGCCCCATGGTGGGGATATCGAGGTAAGAAAAATGATTAGGACAGAAAATGTATTGTTGTCTTTTATTCAAACGGGTACGGCATTCGACTTTGTAAGGCAGGATGACAAGAATAAACATCAGCTTGGCCCACCAGCGGTTGATTACTCCCACCCACCTGAATTTTTTGGGAAAAGTAATGGGTACGAGTAAGGGAAGAAAGAATACCAGAAACAGTGCGAAGAATACAAACGAACCATACGCCGTATGAATTTTGCGTACCCACCTTATAAGAGGATCAAAATTATTCTTACGCTGAAAAATGGTGGTACTACTTTGCGTTTGCAATGGGCTTAGGGACTAGAATCAACTCTTTCTGTCGGCCATCAATATAACGAAAACCCGTTTCATCAAAATAGCCATCTTCCTCCAATTGGATGCGGATATCTTTTTTCCATTCGGGAATATTCACCGAACAATTCAGCTCGATGGAATAAGCTGTCTTATAATGCATAGGATAATCACCGGTGAAAGGAACTCCTCCTTGCATGTCCCACATGCCCAAAGTAGTTCCGGCTGCATGACCATGAAAGCCAATGGGGTGCGTATAAATGGAAGGAGTGATTCCTTCGTCGATTGCTTGCTTGCGCGATTCTGCCAAAATCTGATTGCCGGTTTTGCCCGCTTTGAAATTTGCCGTGAAAATATCTTGCAACCTGTTCCCTTTCTTAAAGGCGTTTCTTAGGAATTCGGGCGCATCGGTTTCTCCTGCTTTGAGGATATAACAATGTTGTTGTGTGTCAGTGTTCAACCTCAGGTACGTGATTCCAAAATCAACATGAAGAAAATCTCCGGGTTGAATCACCAAGGGAGTGGGCCGCTTGGCGGTGATGGCCTCCGCCTCATTGCGTTGAATTGACACAGAGGGATGAAACCATGTATCCAATTTCAGCTCTTTGATTTTTTCGCGGTACCACCACACCACGTCTTCAGTGGTGGTCACACCGGGCTGAATTACTTTGTCAGAAAATCCTTCAGCGATAATGTTGTGTGCGACGCGACAGATTTGTGGATAGATCGCCATCTCCTTTTCAGTTCGCGTTTCAAGCCAGGCTACAGATAACTTCTCGGCAGAGACTACTTTGTCCTGTTGGCTTTTCGGAAGCACACGCATCAGGTTGTCATAGTCGTTGGAGGTCAGACCGTCGGAGTGTCCCCAGGAGGGAGCTTTGTTTACTCCAATCTTTTTAGGATTTCGGTCTGCGATGGTTTTTCCAAGCTGTGCCCATTGGTCAGGGGTTGCATCGGGTTCCCAGGCACGCTTGAATACTTTGCCCACATCGTAGCGGGCCACGGCGAGGTATTCCATTTCTGTTCCTTTATCAAAGGCTACTAACATGGTCGTGCGACGAGCCGCCATCCAGGTAGCAGGCAACAAGGTTTCGATCACAGGGTCTTCGTTGTATTCGCGTGAGATTACCACCCACATATCGAACCCTTCTCTGCGCATTAGATCTGGCAGGAGTGTGCGAAGCCGGTCTTCCAAAAGATCATCGATTACCTTGGCCTGGTCCCGTTGGCTGAGGATGACGGGGTATTGGGCGAATGAGAAATTTAATACGAAGGAGAGGAGTAGAGTGATAAAATATTTCATGGAGGATTAATTTCGATTTACAATTTTCTCAATCAAGTGTGATCACACAGCGTTCATTTTTTAGAATTTCTTTCGCATCTCCGATCTGGGCCTTTGATTTGACGTCATCCATTTGTTCTTTAGCAGCGGCTTTGATTTTTCTCACGTTCAGCGATTCAATAAAGCGTTTTATATCTTCTTCAGTTTCAAGGATCAATTTCGGCACAACCATCGGCTTTTCATCTTCCCCTTTGGCCACCATGGTGAAGAAAGAAGAGTTCGTATGTTTGACGTTACCGGTTTTCACGTTCAGCGCCTCCACCCGGATGCCGACGATCAGGGAAGTACGACCCACATAATTGACGGAGGCAAGTAGTGAAACGAGTTCCCCCACTTCCACGGGCTGCAAGAATTCAACATTATCTACTGATACAGTGACACAATAGGTGCCTGCGTGTTTGCTGGAGCAAGCATAGGCTACCTTGTCCATGAGTGAAAGTATAATCCCGCCGTGAATCTTACCTCCGAAGTTGGCATAAGATGGGATCATCAATTCGGTGATGGTGGTTTGTGAACTTCTCACAGGCTTGGATAATTCTGTCATAACTATTGATTTATTTCTTTTAGTCTACTGCTTAAGAATTTCCGCTTCCCAGGAATTCTCTTGTAATCGTTTTAGCCATTTGGGTTTTTCGCTTACGTCGGATGCGGTGGAGTCCATGGTTCTAAACTGTAAAGTTGCACTTATGGAAAGATAATGGATTTTGGCGTTACTGTCGGTTCAGGAGTCTCTCATGCCTAGCCATCGCAGAGTCTACCGTTTCGGGGACTCTGAGAACCCGGGCCCTCCGAGTCCCCGAAACGGTAGATTCGGAGGAAACGCAAACGGTAGACCGCAGCATTTATCCTCGCAGCAGCTTCTTCGACATATGATTAAACCTCCACAGCATAGCCGATGCCGTCACCGTCAACCCAAAGAGCAAACCTGTCCAGATACCCACAGGACCGAGTGAGGTATGAAACCCAAGCCAGTAGCCCAACGGCAACCCAATGATCCAGTATGAAATAAAAATAAGGACTGAAGGAACCTTCACATCTTGTAAGCCGCGCAATGCTCCGATGCATACCACTTGCATCCCATCAGACAATTGAAATAGTCCGGCAATAATGATGAGAGGACCGGCCAGAGCGATCACTGCTGGATCATCAATGTAGAGGTGGGGCAGGAAATTTTTTCCAACAATAAAAGTGATCCCCCAGGCGGTCATGAAGGTGAGGGCCATGCCCAGCAGTACGAATGCAACTTTTCGCAAAGCTTTAATATCGGATTTGCCCAGCTCATTGCTTACACGAATGGTTGCTGCTGCCGCGAGTCCCGAGGTGGTCATGTAACTGATGGTGGCTAAGTTGATAGCGATCTGATGTGCAGCAAGTGCTGTGG
>JAYVRH010000238.1:0-6557 GCA_043776495.1 Cyclobacteriaceae bacterium | reverse complement strand
GGCTTTAGCAACATCACTTTCACCTTTACTTCGTGGTTATGAATCGTGATCGGGAACACAATGCCTGTATCGGTAAGAAAAGAATAACTCTTTTCTATAAAACTTACTTTCATGGTACCGTCCATGTTTCGCTCCTGGTCATAGTATCCATATTTCCATAGGATGCCAATGCCAATGAAATTCTGTTTCATTTCAAATGCACTTCGGATGTGTGAACCCGCGAGAAAACCCAGACCACCGCTGTAAATTTTCAGAGATTGATCGATTGCAAATTCCATCGAGAAATAAGCAACTGGTTTAGAAAAGTTCTTATTAAATGTGTAGGGGAAGAGCTTGTCGAGGTTAATCATCGGACTATTTTTTTCTAAAAGTCACGCGAAACTAATAAATGCAAATGAATCCCGGTTGATTTTAATATTCCGAAAAGAAACAAAGGCTCTCCAAAAGGACCATTTTTAGGGTTGATCCCGTTTGGAGTCCATTATTGGAGACGATGACAATACATTTAATTGCCCATTCTTTCGAATTAACCTCAACTGAGCCTATTATTTGGGTCTTCCTTCTATTGATTGGACATTTGCTAGTTTACAGGGCATGAACAAGCTTTATGACAACTGATTTGCTATTTTTATATGTCATTTTCAAACTCACCTTCTTATGGCTTCATTAACACTCAAAATCAACAACAAAAGTTACACGATAGACGCTGATCCCAAGATGCCGTTGCTCTGGGCCATCCGCGATTTCGTAGGACTGACCGGCACCAAGTATGGATGCGGCATTGCTCAATGCGGTGCGTGCACCGTACACCTTGAAGGAACCCCGGTTCGCTCATGCTCCATGCCTGTTTCGGCAGCAGTCAACAAGAACATTACCACCATTGAAGGATTATCTGCAGATAATTCACATCCGGTCCAGCAAGCCTGGATCCAGGAACAAGTACCGCAATGTGGTTATTGCCAGAGTGGACAGATTATGGCGGCCTCAGCACTATTGCAACGAATTGCCAGTCCGTCAGACAAAGATATCGATACCGCCATGCAGGGTCATATCTGTCGATGCGGCACATACCCGCGTATTCGCAAAGCGATAAAAACGGCTTCCATCCTGATGTTAGAAAAGGCATCAACCAAATAATTTCAATATGGAAACGATTGATTGGAACATATCGAGAAGAAATTTTATCAAGGTAGGCGGGCTCTCTGGTGCCGCTTTGACCTTGGGCTTTTACATGCCAGCACTTGGAAAAGAATTATCCCCAGAAATTATCAAGATTGAGACGGCTGAAAGTCTCGGCATCGAACTTAACGCCTGGATCAGCATTGACCCTACTGGAAAAGTAACGATCACGAACCATCGCGCTGAAATGGGACAAGGTTCATTCCAATCGGTACCGCAAATCATAGCCGAAGAATTGGAGGTAAATCTTGATCAGGTCAGTATCGTATTCGCACAAGGGAACAACAAAAAATATGGAAGTCAGATTACCGGTGGAAGTTCTACCATCCGTGGCAATTATAAAAAACTTTTGAAACTTAGCGCCACTGCCCGTGAGATGTTAATCGAAGCAGGTGCAAAAAAATGGGGCGTTCTACAATCCGAGTGTTTTGCTGATAATGGCTCGGTCATTCACAAGTCGAGTGGAAAAAAATTTAGTTATGGTGAACTCGTTCTGGACGCTTCCAAATTGGAGCCGCCCAAAGTCGTAGCATTAAAAAATCCCAAAGACTACAAAATCCTTCGCAAGCCGCTGCCACGACAGGACACGCCCCTGAAAACCAATGGCACTGCCGTTTTCGGACTTGATAAAAAATTACCAGGCATGCTCTATGCAGTCGTGGAGCGCAATCCCCGTTTTGCTGGAAAAGTAAAGAGTTTCGATGATGCAGCGACCAAAAAGGTTTCTGGCGTGAAGCATGTGTTGAAGGTAAACCGCGATGTGTTTGGAAATATGTATGAAGGGGTTGCTGTGGTCGCTACGAGTACATGGGCTGCGATGCAGGGTCGCAAAGCATTGAAAGTCGAATGGGATGATTCCGGATTTGAACATCACAGTACGGAACAGTTGTATGCAAAAATGAAAGAACAAGTAAAGGGGGATGTAATTTCTTTTAAGACAAAAGGAAATTTTATTTCTGCCTTTTCGAAATCAGAAAAGAAATTAGAGGCAGTATTTGAAACTCCTTATGAGTCGCACAGTTGCATGGAACCAATGAATTGCACCGCCCATGTTACAGATGACAAATGTGAAGTGTGGGGGCCGATCCAGGCACCTGACTGGATACAAGGACACCTCGCAGGAGCCCTGAAATTGTCACCCGAAAAAGTTTTCGTGAATATGACTTTCCTCGGAGGCGGCTTTGGTCGCAAAGCATTTACAGACTATCCATATGAAGCTGCGATGATATCAAAAGAAATCAAAGCTCCCGTACAAGTTGTATGGACTCGCGAAGATGATACTTCGCTCGGCCCTTTCCGGCCTGGCATGGTGTACCAATGCAAGGGAGGGCTTACCAAAGATGGAAAGATCAGCTCCTTTGAAACAAAGATGGCAGGTCAAAATATGAATCAACAAAATCCCGGCGCTGATAAGTCAGGGTACAACAATAGCACTACGGAAGGATTGTTAGAACCTTACTTTGATTCGATCCCCCATTACAGTTTTGGCGATGTTCCATTGGAGTCACCTGTGCCGGTGATTTGGTGGCGCTCGGTATATGCCTCCACCAATGGTTTTGCATTAGAGAGCTTTATGGATGAGATGGCGGTAGAGGCTGGAAAAGATCCGCTCGACTTTAGAAGAAGACACCTTAGCGAACCGCGTTATCAGGAACTGATTAATAAGCTGGAAGAAGTAAGCGGATGGAAGAATCGTGGAAAAAATGAAGGTTATGGAGTGGCCATCACAGAATGCTTTACCAGCATTGTGGGTGAAGTGGTCAAAGTTTCAAAAAAGCCTGACGGAAAAGTGAAAGTAGACAAAGTGTGGGCAGTGATGGATTGCGGGTGGTATGTCAATCCTGACATTATCCGGGCGCAGGTGGAAGGAAGCATTGTCATGGCCCTTGGCGCGGCCACAAAGCATGCTACCCACTTTGCGGATGGTAAAGCTGTGGAGAAAAACTTCAATACCTATTTAATGCCAAGGATTACTGACACTCCTGACATAGAAGTGCATGTGATGGACAATGAAGAAAAGGCGGGTGGCGTAGGCGAGCCGGGCCTTCCTCCCCTGGCCCCCGCATTGGCCAATGCTATTTTTGATTTGACGGGCAAAAGGATTCGCGTGCTTCCATTTAGTTTGGAAGAAGTCTGAATTCACCTGACATTTGTGATGCTGGTCTTCTAATAAAGGGGACCAGCTTTATTTTATATAATAAATCGTTCAACCATTCCTCATGAAAAAAATATTCTTTGTTACAATCACCGCTCTTACCATTTCTACATTTTTCTCTTTCCAGCAAAAACCAAAATTTGATCTCAAGTCCAGTGTTACGCGTGGCAAGGAATTATATGTGACATACTGCCTGTCCTGCCACCTTGAGCAGGGTGAAGGCATTGAAGGGGTGTACCCGCCGCTGGCCAAGTCAGATTATTTGATGGCGGATAAGAACAGATCGATACAGCAAGTTCTTAAGGGTTTAACCGGAGAGATCAAGGTAAAAGGCAAAACATACAATATGGAGATGATCGGCCTTGATCTCCCGGATGATCAGGTAAGTGATGTGTTAAATTATGTGCGCAATTCGTTTGGCAATAAGGGCGAAGCGGTAACACCAGACAATGTCAAAGCGATAAGAAAGTAGATATGGCTGACTTCAAGTCAAACATTTCTTTGGGTATCTTGATGTCGGCAATAGTTGGCGTGTCATATATTGCATATGATATTCTTTTTTCAGCACCGGATCATCTAGAGGGTACCATCATCGAAAAGATCTTTGTTCCTGCCCACAATGTCACAGGCGCCACTCCGTATGGAGGTGTTCGAAGAAGTACCTATTCCATCACCGTCCAGAAAGAGGAACAATGGATTGCCATCGTGAAAATGGAAAATGGTGATACGGTCCAGGTACATTGTATGTCAAAACATTATCAACTAAAAAATGAAGGTGATGTACTTCACTTCAAAAAATATGAAGGGAAGCATTTTCATATTAAGTACTTTTCTCATAGTGAAGAGGAGGATTAGCTTTCCGCTCCGTCGCCGATTTCAATGTTTCTCTAAATAATGGATCTATGAAAGTCAAACTGGTGTACTTCATCACTTCAAGACCTCATGGGGATTAGAATGACGAGCATTTCACTCATATTACTCGCCGCCGGATCGTCCTCCCGCATGGGGCAATCAAAACAGTTGCTGAAAATCGGAGATGGATCCTTATTGGCGCACTCCGCGGCGGTAGCAATTGCATCCGGGCTGCACACGATCGTTGTATTGGGAGCAAATGAACCGGAGCATCGCAAAGCAATTGCATCTCTCCAGGTTGACATTATCTCAAATGCCAATTGGAAAAACGGAATGGGCGGCTCACTCAAAGCAGGATTAAAGTATGTGCTACAAGGCGCCCCGCTCACTGAAGCGATCATGGTGATGGTGTGCGATCAGCCTCTTCTTACCACCGCACACCTTGAAAAGCTAAGAACCAAATATGAATCATCAGGCAAGCAAATCATAGCCTCCCATTATTCAGATACGCCCGGTGTCCCGGCATTATTTCACAATTCTCTTTTTTCCGAAATCATGGGCCTTCCGGATGACCAGGGTGCAAAAAAAATCTTTCAACGGCATACGAACGATATGCACACGATTGACTTCCCGGAAGGAGCCGTGGATCTGGATACTCCGGATGATTACAAGAATCTTATTCGATAATACATTACTTTAGTATTGCTAACAAACATCATTATCGTGTTCATGAGACAAAATCCAATTATGCAAGGAGTGGGGATCATCTCGCTCTTCCTATTTTCCTGTAAACCATCAATCCCACCCACTGATCTTTCAAAAGAAAGCATAATCCCTAAGCCTGTGTCCATATCAGCCACAGGAAGCGCTTTTCAACTTAAGGACAATGCCGGAGTTTATGTCGATGACGATGCGGAACTCAAACTTGTAGCTCAATATCTGTCAGACCGGCTAATGCCAGCCACGGGTTTCAACCTTCAGGTCTTTTCGACAACCAGTACCCCTACTCCGGGTAATATTTACCTAACCATCAGCCCTGATCCACAACTTGGAGAGGAGGGCTATGAACTGACGATAACAGCGGACCTGTTAAAATTATCAGCGCCAACGCCGGCAGGATTATTCAGAGGCATTCAGACCATTCGTCAAATACTACCTGCCAATATTGAAAGCTCCTCTGTGCAGCAAGGCTCGTGGCAAATTTCTACGGGCACCATTCGTGATTATCCTACTTACTCCTGGCGTGGATCCATGCTCGATGTGGCGCGGCATTTCTTTAGTGTGGAAGATGTGAAGCGGTACATCGACTTGATAGGCTACTATAAAATAAATATACTGCACCTGCACCTTAGCGACGACCAGGGATGGCGCATCGAAATTAAGTCGTGGCCGAACCTAACCCAGCATGGCGGAAGTACGCAAGTGGGGGGTGCAAAGGGGGGCTTCTATACGCAAGAACAATATGAAGACATTATTGCTTATGCCTCGAGCCGCTATATCACCATTGTTCCTGAAATTGACTTGCCCGGTCATATCAATTCGGCTCTGGCATCTTATGGCGAATTGAACGGAGGTACGATTGTACCCGTAGAAGGAAGAGTAACCATACCCGCACAATCTCAACAAGTGCTCGGCAGTAAAACTAAACCTACTGAGTTGTATACCGGTATCCAGGTTGGATGGAGTACTTTGCGAGCTGACAAAGAAGTAACATTTAAATTTATAGAAGATGTCCTGAGCGAAGTGTCTGCCTTAACGCCCGGTCCTTATCTTCATATCGGAGGTGACGAGGCATCTGCCACCAAAAAGACTGACTACATTACCTTTATCAATCGATTTAGGAAGATGGCGAAAGAGAATGGCAAGATCATGGTGGGATGGGAAGAGATTGCCCAGGGGGATATTAATTCGGAAGTGATCACCCAATACTGGCATTCACCAAAGTATGCACTGATGGCGGTTGAAAAGGAAAGCAAGATTATCATGTCGCCGGCAAATAAGACTTACCTCGATATGAGTTACGATTCCACTTCCAAACTGGGTCTTCATTGGGCAGCCTACATTGAAGTTGACAGTGCTTATCAATGGAGTCCGCTAACTCTTGTAAAAGGCATCACCCAGGAAAATATTCTCGGCATTGAGGCGCCACTCTGGTCAGAGACAATCAGCACGATGAAGGATATAGAGTACCTAACGTTCCCACGGCTTCCGGGCTATGCAGAAATTGGTTGGTCACCAGAAAGCGGGAGGGGCTGGGAAGAATATAAAGTGCGATTGGCAAGTCATGGGCCCAGGCTAGAAGCAATGGGGGTGAATTTTTATAGGTCGCCGAAGGTTCCCTGGGTAGAGTGATCTTATTATTTTTACATTC
>JAYVRH010000237.1:0-2037 GCA_043776495.1 Cyclobacteriaceae bacterium | reverse complement strand
TGGCTCCGGAGGAGGCGGTAAGAAATATTGAGATTTGGTTAAAGGAGGCATGGCGCCTTGGCCCATCTGACAACGACTATCTTTCAAAGGCCTTTATTGAATTTTTTGTGTCTAAGGATTTTTCAGCTTCTGAAAGACTCCTCCTTCCTGCCATCAAGATGAGCCCAAACAATGCGAGCTTGTTTTATATGTACAGCTACCTGCTCAATATGATGGGCAGATTTGCTGAGGCATCTGAATGGGTAGACAAGGCAAAACAAATTGACCCGTTGACAGTGGGGTACTTCAATTATCAGGTAATTTGTTTGTACCTGACCAACCAAATGGAAGAGGCATTGGTCACGTTGAAAGAGGCGCTTCAGTTATATCCAGCAGTCGTGCGCTTCTATGATTTCCTTGGAAGAGTTTATTTGACGCAGGGCAGGAATGAAGAAGCCATTGCGGCCATACTTAAAGGATTTGACATTTCACACATGAGGCCTCCATCCATGGTGGCTTATTTAGCAGCAGCTTATGTGGGGACCAACAAACCTGCCAAGGCAAAAGAGCTCCTTGAAGAATTGGAAAAACGCAGCGAGGCAAATGAAAAGGGAGTGAACATCTACGTCGTTCACATTCATAACGCACTGGGGGATACAGCCACCGCCGAGCATTGGTTGGCGAAGGCCAGGAAAACGAATGATGTGGACCTGATCTGGTGGGATGTCGATCCGCTATTGAAAAACCTTCGTGCTGCAGTGACAAACCCATCAGGAACCCCTGACTTTGAGGCCGCCGAAAAACATATTATCAATCGGCTTGAAAATGAAATGCCCAAGCTTCAGTATCATAATATTGATCATATCTACGACGTGCTGACGGCGGCACTTCTAATTGCTAAAAACGAAACATTATCGAATGAAGAGGTAAGCTTGCTCAGGTTGGCAGCGGTATTTCATGATGCGGGATTTATACATTCTCCCAAGAATCACGAACAAACGGGTGCCGAAATGGCGACGGAAGCATTGCCAAAGTTTGGATTGTCCGCTGATCAAATTGAAGTTGTCTGCAAGATGATCCTGGCCACAAAGATCCCCCAAACACCCGTGACGCAACTTGAAAAAATTCTTTGTGATGCAGACTTGGATTATCTGGGCCGGGAAGATTTCTATGAGATCGGAGGGAAGCTGCTGGAAGAGTTGAAAGACCAGGGCATCGTAGAAACGGAACGGGAATGGAATCTTGTGCAAAAAACATTTTTGGAATCACATCGGTTTCATACGAACCACAGCAAGACCAATCGGGAAGATGCCAAGAAGCAGCGGCTTGTGGAAATAATTTCAAAACTCAAAAGTAAAGCTTAGATCGCGCCACTAAGGTCAAAATGAATTTACTCAATCGAAGGGCTTCATTATCGCTATAGTGTGTACTTCCCCTCCTCCCAGGAGGGGGCAGGGGGAGGTGAGAAAAGTTCGTTAACAATTCGTTGAATAACATCGTCCGTTTTCTCTATCGCTTCCAGGTTGGTAAATCTGAGAACTCGAATACCTTGCAGAACCAGGAAGGCCGTCCTGACATTGTCATAGTCCTGAATAATTGGATCCACGTGATGTGCTCCGTCCAGTTCAATGCATAACCTTTCGCTCGGACAATAAAAATCCAGAATATATCGACCCACACTGTGCTGCCTTCGAAACTTTCTTCCTTGTATTTGTTTGTCGCGCAAATATCTCCACAGATGTGCCTCGGCCCTGGTCGGAAAGTTGCGAAGGTCCCTTCTATATTGTTTGAGGTATTTTATGTTGTGCATCAGCTTGAATGGTCGCTTCTGCCAATTTTAAGATTGTCGAGGTCATGGCAAAAGAAGTGGCAACATGATTACCTGATCATTTTACCTCCCCCGGCCCCCTCCTTAAAGGAGGGGAGAGGTGCTCTCTTGATGATGAGATACATCTTATCACGCCGAACCGCCAAAGGCCAATAGCCAATACCCAACACCCATTAACTCATCACCTCATACAACACTAACCCCTCAGCCTTATTTTTCAAACTCGTAAG
>JAYVRH010000236.1:0-2039 GCA_043776495.1 Cyclobacteriaceae bacterium | reverse complement strand
AATCCTCTGCATAGTGCTTTATCGTCTCGGTGATGGGAATATGTTGTGATGGAAGCGCATACTCCATCACCTCGTAACTGATTTCGATGTCAGCGGACAATAACTTCTTCACATCCTGCCAACGTATCAAAGCAGTTCTGGCCTTTACGGCATTGCGCCTTTCTTCGAGGATCACTTCACTCGTGGAAATTATTTCAAGATGGTCGTGCTCTTTGTAGGTAGAAAAGAAAATCAAATTGTTGCCAAAAAAATCAATGCGGTTTACGACCTCATCTGGTGTTGGAATAATTCTTACATCAAAAGCAAGAGATGTTTGCTCAGGGGTGCTGATTGGTGCCAGGCATAACCTATTGTGACAGACGCTCACTGGCTCCTGGTATTTGTATTCAGTGGTATGACGGATTCTGAATTTCATGCCTTATACTTCCAGCGTGAAGCCTTCTGTCAAACCCTGATACTGATAAATCGTGTGGCTGAAATAGTTGGCGGTAAGTTTTATTGACAGGGTTGAAATTTTCTGATTCAATTCGGAGCAGAATTTGTCCAACTCACTCCTGAAGTTTGTTTCCGGGTCTACGATGAGAAATTTGTCAATGGTGGCCATACGCGCCAGGCTGTAGCATGCAAAAACCAAGTCGGCAATTTCACTGTTTGCACGATCTACACCTGAAGTCGGAAGTTGAGCGCTGTACTTTTGCAACTGCTCCAGTTGAGACAAAATAGAAGTTGGGTTTTGCTTGTTAAAGAAAAGTAAATCGAGCACAGGGCCTATATCGAAGTAGGTCCGATACACAGAACGATAACTTGAAAGGTTTTGGTTGCTCACCAATAGGGCTTCAAGGACATAAAACTCTTCGCTTTCCTCATACTGGAAAGTCAGGAGAGAGCGATATTGTGTCAATTCTAACGTGAGTTCTTCAATGATCTGTCCAAGGCGATACATCGTCCAGCCCTCTCCGCGATACATGCTCTGCCGGTTCATCTCCAGGAATGAAAGCAAACTGCCGTTGAGGCGGTCGAGCAAACTGAATACATGCCTTATCCCTTGAGGTTCTACCAGGGCAAGCCTTCGCTTCACGGTTTCAATATCATCGATGATGCGCCAATTGTCAATTGGCCAACGATCACGAACTGAATACATTGCCTTTAACAAATTATTGACCGTAAAGGCGATGCCCCCATTCTGATCAGGGTTGCAGATAAGTTGGTGAATTTCCGCCAACCGATCATCGACGATCGTATCAGACTTCTCTTCCTCAAGAAACCCTGGGTAAGTGGAAGTTAAATGTGTGATTGTCTGCACCAAAGCTTTTTGCCCATCTGATTCCTCTCCATCTGTCAGGTACCCTGTCTGGCTCAGGTTTCTCAAGACTATGCGGATGTATCTCGAGGTACGCAGGACCCGTTGAGAATACCTACCCACCCAAAAAAGATTTTCTGCTGCCCGACTGGGGAGTACTGCTTTTCCCTTTAGATCAATATTATGAACAACCAAAGGAGTGCTATTCTTCACAGGTACCTCCAGCCAGGTGTCCTTAGAAATACCTCCGTCCTGGTTTGAAATATGAAACCCTCCTTTTTCCGGCGAGCAGCGCGTCAACCCTCCAGGCATGATTTCATAGCCTCCCTTTGAGGCGACCATGAACGTTCTCAAGACAGTATAGCGAGGTTCCAGTTTTCCATTTTCGAAAACGGGAGACGTAGAGAAGTCTACCGCCTCCTGGCCAACATACAAATGCGGCTGCGTCCTAATTTTATTGATGACCGTTTCACGCTGAGCCTTGGATAGTTTGTTGCCGATTACCGTATCGGACCCTTGTGCACGATCAATTTTTTTTACTATCAGGTTATTGATATTCCCTAGCACATAATCCATCTCCTTTTTTTGACCACACCACCAGGTGGCTTGCATCTTAAAGATCGGATCTTCATTCAAAAAGTAACGGCAGACATTATGAAGAAAAGCCATCAGTCCAGCATTCTCCAGAACACTGCTGCCTAGAGGATTGGCGACTGCCACATTTCCTTTTCGGATGGCT
>JAYVRH010000235.1:0-2041 GCA_043776495.1 Cyclobacteriaceae bacterium | reverse complement strand
CAAGATCGTTCTCTCTCTTCTGGATGGCAAGATCACGAAATGAAATGGTGGGTACGCCGCCGGTAAGTTTCATCCAACGGCCACCGCCATTCAATGTGAAGTAGATTCCAAATTCGGTTGCAGCAAACATCAGGTCTTTTTTGATATGGTCTTGAACGATGCGCCAGATCAGCGTTCTGTCCGGGAGGTTGGCACGAATGGATTGCCACGTCTTGCCCTTGTCGCTGCTTTTGACAAGGTAAGGTGTGAAGTCCCCTGACTTATGATTGTCCATGGCGAGGTAAACTGTATTGACATCATGAAGGTCTGCTTTCACATCATTGATAAATGCGTTGGCAGGGATGCCTGGGATCGAACCTACTTCAATCTTGCTCCAAATGGTTCCACCATTTTCAGTGACTTGAAGAAGACCGTCATCGGTACCAGCATAGATTAATCCTTCCTGCTTTGGGGATTCCGACAATGAGGTGATCGTATTGAAATTTGACATTGCTCCAACATCCCACGCCTCATCCCAACTTTGAGTTTTACCCATGATCGGAAGCGTTAGACGATCCTGATTCTTAGTCAGGTCAGAGGATATGGCAGTCCATTTATCGCCCCGGTTATCAGATTTCCAAACGCGCTGTGAACCATAATATATACGAGATGGCGAATGAGGGCTTACCAAAATCGGCGCATCCCAATTGAAGCGCTCATAATTTTCATTTGCTTCCGGTTGCGGTTGTATGTCAACGACCTCTCCGGTAATCATGTCAATGCGCGAAAGGGTCCCTTCCTGTCTTTCGCCATACATGATGTTGGGGTTTCCCGGCTCTGTGGCAGGCTGGTGTCCATCCCAATCGAGAACAATGCGCCAATCTGAATTCTGAATTCCATGCACATTGTCTGTACGCGAAGGCCCGCCTTCGGTGCTATTGTCTTGTGTACCGCCAAAGACATTATAAAAAGGTTCTTTGTCATCCAGTGCTACTTTATAGAATTGAGTTACCGGAAGATTCTCAATGAATCGCCATGTCTTTGAAAGGTCAAAACTTTCATAAACACCGCCATCTGTACCGATGAGCAAATAGTTCGGATCACTTTTCTTAAAAGTGATGGAGTGGTTATCACCATGTCGGTGTTGTGTATTGACATCCGTAAAAGTCTTTCCTCCATCTTCAGAGGTATGCATCGTAGCATCCATGAGATAAAGCCGGTCGAACTTGTGAGGTGAAGCATATAACTCCTGATAATAATGTGGACCGGTTCCGCCTGAAACCACATCTGACTTTTTCTCCCACGAACTCCCGCGGTCCGTGGAGCGGTATAGCCCACCTTTCTTCCGCTCCAATTCAATATCCGCATACAAGACGTCTGGCTGTTGCGGAGAAATGGCAAGACCTATTTTACCCATGTCTGTAGACGGAAGACCGTTGGTTAATTTAGTCCAGGTTTCACCTCCGTCTGTACTTCGATGAAGTCCACTGCCTGGACCGCCACCCATGTAAGCGGCAATGGTTCTATGTCTTTGCCAGGTAGCGGCATACAGTAGGTTAGGATCTCGCGGATCAATCACCACCTCCGTGACGCCGACCCATTCATTATCGCCCAAAGTTTTTTTCCAGGTCTTGCCTCCATCGATTGTTTTATAGAGACCGCGTTCGCCACCCTTACTCCACATTGGACCTTGCACCGCAACCCAAACTATCTCTGAATGCTGTGGATGCACAATGATTCTTGAAATGTGCTCGCTGTTTTTCAACCCCATATTTTTCCAATGGGCTCCATCGTCATCGCTCCGGTATATGCCATCACCATACGCCATGTGTCGTCCGCCAACATTCTCGCCGGTGCCTACCCACACGACGTGCGGATTGACAGGATCAATGGTGACACAACCGATCGAGAAAGATTTTTGTGCATCGAACACAGGTGTCAACGTCGTTGCTGCGTTGATTGTCTTCCACACGCCGCCCGATGCCGTAGCCACATACCAGATATTTTCATCTTCGGGATGTATGGCGATATCGGAAATGCGTCCGGACATGATGGCCGGACC
>JAYVRH010000234.1:0-2044 GCA_043776495.1 Cyclobacteriaceae bacterium | reverse complement strand
AATTCCATTTTTTTATCTTCTTCCCCTCTCCTTGGATGTGCCCATCTCCACCACCCCATGAGGTTGGTAATTAAGAAAAAAACTTGCAGAAACATGTCGGGATACAGCTGCACCTGGTAAAACAAAAAGAAAAACAGAACAACGTTGACGATACCGATCGGCCAACTCCACAGATTTGCTCTCGCAGAAAGCCAGACGGCTATTGCTCCGGCCAGGGTGCCGAAAAATTCCAGATAACTGATGCGATACCCAAGGAGTTCAAAAAAGATACTTTGAATGTCAAAGAAATCCACCATCAAAATAATAGTTTTTTGCAAACTACTACTAATCGGCTACTTTGACCTCGATAAATCCAATCAAAAACAAAAATCATAGAAATTTGATGATCTTGTAATTCGGTTTTGATTTCAAATGTAACTGTGTTGGCGGTTGTGCGAACAGGCTGGTATGAAAAGTTCATTTCTAAAGATTATTCTTCTACTTCAAATTACACAAGGGTATGCGCAGGGCTTTGATATTGATCCAAAGAACTGGGCCAATGGTCACATCATATTGACGAACGGAGATTCGATTTCGGGTTCCGTTTACTTTCACAAAGAAAAACAGACTTTGTATTTCGATGAAGACCAGGAAACACGGGCCTTTAAGGCGGGCAAGGTGCTGAAATTTGACTATTATGACTCTGCCAGGAATGCCAGGAGATTTTTTATTTCTATACTCTTCAGAAAGACAAGAACCTCAGATGTGAAGCCCGAATTTCTTGAGGTGATGAGAGAGTTTGAAGATTTCATCATGCTCACCAGGTTTTCCAGTAGAAAAGTGCTCATTCCAAGAAACAAATACACTTCACCCCAAACAATCACTGCACTGGTCGAAGACTGGTACTTGACGGATGATACGGGTTCTCTCAATCTTTACTTCAGTATGATTCACCGCGATTTGTTTGGTCCAAAAGTGGAATTCTTTAACGCCGCGCTTTTTAAAAAAATATCGGAGCCTTATAAAAATGAAGTCAAGGAATTTTCCTCCGCCAACAAATTAAAATTTCAAAAGCCTGCCGACAACCTCAAGCTGCTGGATTATATGGACGAATTAAGTCGGGCTTCGAAATAGATTAAAGCTTGATGCAAACATTCTTTGTTTCGGTAAAAAATTTCAATGCTTCCCATCCTCCCTCCCTACCCACTCCTGATTGCTTCATCCCTCCGAACGGTGTCCGCAAGTCGCGGAAGAGCCAACAATTTACCCAGATGATTCCGCTTTTCACGCTGGCCGAAATCCGATGCGCTCTTTTTAAGTTTTCAGTCCAGATCGTGGCCGAAAGACCATAGGTTGTGCTGTTGGCGAATTCGATCACCTCTTCTTCAGTGTCAAAGGGCATGATGGTTACGACGGGCCCGAATATTTCCTCCTGATTGGTTCTGCACAAATGGTTTAATCCCACCACAACCGTCGGTCCTACAAAATAGCCATTCGCGCAACGGCCAGGAACCATTACCCTTTTCCCTCCTGTCAGAACTTTTCCACCCTCTTGTTTGGCCAGCTCAATGTGCGAAAGCACTTTGTTCATATGTCCTTCTGAAACCAACGACCCCAGATGGGTACTCTCCTCTAAGGGATCTCCTACCATTAAGGCCTGGGTTCGCTTCACAAATTCTTCGACAAAGCGATTGTGCAGACTGCGTTCCACAAAAATTCGGGAACCGCACAAGCAAATTTCTCCCTGATTGGAGAAAGAAGATTGAACGCTTGTGTTGAGGGCTTGCTCGAAATCACAATCGGCGAATATCATATTCGGATTCTTTCCACCCAGTTCAAGAGAAAGTTTTTTCAACATGGGCGCTGCTGTGGCGGCGATCTTTTTTCCGGTTACGGTTCCGCCTGTAAATGAGATCGCGGCTACATCCTGATGCTCGATAATCGCCTGACCTGCCTTGGGGCCGAGGCCATGAATCACATTAAGCACTCCTGGCGGCAGTCCTGCTTCAATGCAAAGCTGCGAAAACAGATATGCGGTCATCGGCGTGAGTTCAGAAGGCTTTGA
>JAYVRH010000233.1:0-2048 GCA_043776495.1 Cyclobacteriaceae bacterium | reverse complement strand
GCTTATTTATAGTCGAGCTATGCTCATCTTTAACATTTCATCCAGTTTGTTATTGTATATCCTCACGTTGAAAATAATCCCGATTCGATTCTATTTTCTTACCTCAGCGAGTCTATTGGTTTTCTTTTTTTTCTTTGGCGTAATGGGAACACTCCGGGTTTCAAGGGAGTCAAAAAAGCTGTACGATAATCAATTATTTCTGGAGATCGGTGGCGCCACTCATCAATTCAGAGATTCCGGGATACCGGGAGAATTTTTCTGGGCCTACATCTACCTTTCTTCACCCATTGCCAATTTGCAGGAAAATATATTATCCACTGAGCCACAGCCAATGACATTGCGAAGAACAGCGGAAATGATTAATAGTGAGTTGCTGCCCGATTTTATCTCGAAACGTACGAATCATATTTTTAACCTGAGCGCTGTAAAGGAGTTCAGAATTCCCGGGCCCTTTAATGTCACCACCTTATTTTCGCGCGCTTTCAGTTACATGGATTGGTTGGGGGTTGTGATCATGGCTCTTTCCTCTTTGCTTTTGCCATGGATCTATTTGAAAGTGGTGCCCGAAGATTCGCGTTATTTCCTCACAGGCATTGCAATCCTTTGCGTGATGTGGGGTTTCATGTGCTATGACAATACGATTCGATTTACTGGACTTTCCTTGCAATTGGGTTACCCAATCCTATTCACTTGGCTAAACAAATTCAAGATATTCAACCTGTTTCGCGGTTAAACAAGCCGGTATAATTTCAGCAAAGGTGATTGTTGTATCAAACTTTATTTTAGATTTGGAAACATTCCTGCATTCAAAAAATGAAGCCCAATATCTCGGTTTGTATGGCAGTAAAGAATGGCGGCGCGTACCTTTATGAACAGGTGTCTTCTATACTACCTCAGCTTGCGGGAGAAGATGAACTGGTTATATCTGACGATCATTCTGAGGATGATTCTTTGAAAATACTTCAGTATATTAATGATCCCAGAATCCGGCTCATTCAAAATCCGGATTCAGGATTAATTTCAAATTTTGAAAATGCACTTCGCTCAGCGCAAGGAACCTACATTTTTCTAGCCGATCAGGATGATGTTTGGGTTCCTGATAAAGTTGCGACTACCATGGGCTACTTGAAAACGTACGATCTGGTCGTCACGGACTGCATGGTTGTGAATGAAAATCTTGAACTCATAAAAGAGTCGTTTTACGATATCAACAAATCGAGGAAAGGGATTTTTCGAAATTTTCTTAGAAATTCATACATGGGTTGTTGCATGGCTTTTCATCGTAAAATACTTAAGAAAGCGCTCCCCTTCCCTGAGAAAATTTCAATGCACGACCAATGGATTGGATTGATCGGCGAGATGTATTTCAGCGTGCAGTTTATTGATAAGAAGCTCATCTACCATCGGAGGCACCTTCACAATGCATCCACTTCATCATTCCGAAGCAAGGCCTCTCTGGTTGACAAGATATCTGACCGAATGCATATTCTGAAAAATGTAATTGCGATTGCCTATGCCCTATAAGATTACGGCTTCTATTGTAGTTTTTAAGAATACTCCAAAACTTGTATGGGCTGCCGTGCGAAGTTTCCTGGAAAGCTACCCCGAGGGTTTTCTTTTTCTGATCGATAATTCGCCCAGCGATATCATCGGAAACCATTTTGAGAATGAACCTCGGGTACTTCATATTTTCAACAATAGAAATATGGGGTTTGGGGCGGCGCATAATATTGCATTGAAAAAATCAGAGGAGATGGGTGCCGCCTATCATCTGGTTCTGAATCCGGATGTCTATTTCGAAAATAAAGTCATCCCTGAATTAATCAGTCTGATGGACGGCCATCCGGATGTGGGGCTGGTCATGCCAAAAGTGCTCTATCCAGACGGCCGCATACAACACCTCTGCAAACTTCTGCCCTCTCCGATAAACCTGTTTCTGAGAAGGTTTTTTCCTTTTGGCAAAAGATTACTGGGAAGCACGAATCACAGGTATGAAATGAAATTTTCCGGGTACAATAAAACCATGGATGTGCCATGCCTCTCGGGCT
>JAYVRH010000232.1:0-2049 GCA_043776495.1 Cyclobacteriaceae bacterium | reverse complement strand
GAACTCAGAGGCATTCTGGGATGCTTCCTATTTACAGACGAAGATCAATTCAAGAAAATAAAAGTGCTCTCCGGTGGGGAAAAATCACGGGTGGCGCTTGCCAAAACATTGATATCGGAGGCCAACTTCCTCTTGCTTGACGAACCTACCAATCACCTTGACTTTATTTCGGAAAACATTCTTATACAAGCATTGCAGCAATATGCGGGGAGCTTTGTGGTCGTGTCACACAATCGATATTTCATCACCCAGATTGCAAACAAAATATGGTACATAGATAATCACCAGATCAAAGAATATCCCGGGACGTACGAAGAGTACGAATATTGGAAGCAAAATAATAGTGTAAATGCTCTGACGATACCAAAGTCAGAATCACCCAAAAAGAAATCAGTAATCCAGAAAGAAAAGCCCGCCTCCGAGAGTAACCCAACACTTAAAAAATTAACCAGAGAACTAGACCTTACGGAAGAGAAAATAGAGGCTTTACAAACCGAAAAAGCAAGGATTGAAAATGAACTCGTAAAACCAGAAGTGTATTCAAAGTTCGATATTCTGGCCACCCATCAGGCGGATCTTAACAAGATCACCACACAAATTGAGACCTTCAGCAGCAAGTGGGAAAAACTTGTATTAGAAATCGATATTTTAGAACAAAACTAAACCTTGAAAATCTCAAGTACTGAGCTGATCAGCAAAAGGGCCGAAATAAATAAAATTGCATCCAAATAACGCGCCAGCCGCTTTTTGGCAGAAGAATTGATGGCTTCCATAAATCATTTAACTTTTGATATTAATCCATTGACCCATTACCAAGTAACCGTGCTATTGAGGGTTATTCTTCTATTTGCTTTTACAATTGCGACGGCCCCGGCATGGAGCCAAAAGATATTGTTGCTGGAGGACAGAATATATGAGCCCCAAATCAAGACAGTCCAATGCTATCCGAATCAGCCGACTGACGGCAACTCCCTTCTCCCGGCAGCAACCAGGATGGACGCGCAAAATCTGCTTTTGGAGTTTGATGATCTTCGTGAGCAACATAACAATTACAGCATAAGGCTTATCCATTGCAATTTCGACTGGACCAAATCCACGTTGATGGACCTCGACTTTATGCACGATTACAATGACTTCGTCATCAACGATTACTCCTTTTCGCTCAACACGATCATACCTTATGTTCATTATAGGATTGAGATACCACCCGTGAAAATCCCCGGTAATTATGTGGCGATCGTCTATCGTGATGGGAACCGACAAGACCTGATTTTGTCCAGGCGGATTGTCATTTTTGATTCAAGGCTAGACCTCAAGACCGATCAAGAGATTTCTGGCCTGGGAAACATTCGGAGCACAAATCAGGCGCTCAATTTTATGATCAATTATGGTCGGACAGACATCATAAACCCTATGGGAAGCATTCACGTGGTCATTCGGCAAAACCAGCGTTGGGACAACGCCAAGATTGATATAAAACCCAGTTTCATACGGGAAGATATCAGTCAATTGGAATATCGTTTCTTCGATATGGATAATACTTTTCAAGCTGGAAATGAATTCCGATTTGTGGACTTCCGCTCACTTAATTACCCCGGACAGAATACTTTGAAACTCAATAAAAGTATTAAACCATTTGAATTAACCGTCAATATTGACGGCCCACGAACGTACCAATCGTATTCTCAATACTTAGACCTGAATGGAAACTTCTATCCTGCTAACTCCGACTATCCGCAGGAGCCTTGGGTCAGTGCCAATTATCTACAGGTCAATTTTTCATTGCAATCACCTCCCTTGAAGGGTGACCTGTTTGTAATAGGAGCATTCAACGGATGGGAAAAAAATGAAGAAAACAAAATGAAATATGAACAAGGACTGTACTCAAAAAAGATATTGTTGAAGCAAGGGTTTTACAATTACGGATATTGGGTTAATTCAACCGAATCAGATGGAAATCAGGTGGAAGGAAATCATTTTGAGACTGAAAATCTTTACGAAGTACTGGTCTATTATAGGCCGTTTCAACCCAATGCAGATTTGTTGGTG
>JAYVRH010000231.1:0-2050 GCA_043776495.1 Cyclobacteriaceae bacterium | reverse complement strand
AAAATACAGAAGCAAATCTTTCGCAAATATTCATCGCCATTGATCTTGCGAAACTTCATAACTTTAGGAGCATTGCCCAGGCGATTGATCAGATTATTGGAGATTATCGACAATCGATCCCTGAGGACGGAAAAAAAATCCGATATCCCGGTGAGAATATTTTGAAGATCAGGGAGGAGAATACCAAAGGAGGCATTCCGGTTTCTGAAACCGTTTGGGAGGGGATTCAGAAGTTATAGAAGTCTTGCTTTCTGGAGAAATGGATTTGTTAATAATGAACAGTTTCGTGATTAGGTAAAGGCATGATGCTCTTACTTCGTTACAGCCTCAACCTTATTCCCTTAGTAACAAAATTGTAGTACGAATTTTATTAACCTTATTACCTTATGAAAAAACTATTCACACTCACCCTCGTCCTCACATTGATGCTCTCGATGCATCTTGATGGCACGGCACAATCATTGAAAACTGTATTGGTGGAACAGTTGAAAACCACTCATAATAAAAAGGAATGGTTTGTTCCGGTCAATGTAGCATTGGAAGGGCTCACTGCCGAACAGGCGATGTGGAAGGATGGCAGCGGCAATCATTCTGTGGGACAACTTGCCTATCATCTTCTGTTCTGGAATCAACGGGAACTTTCGAAATTCAAAGGTGAAAAAGAAGCAGCCTTCAGCGGAAATAACGAAGAGACATTCAACACTTTCGATAAAAACAGCTGGAATCATACGGTGACCCAACTCGATCAGGTCTTAACTGAATTGGAAAAAATTGTGCAAGAGGCAGATGAAGCAAAGCTGAAATCGTGGGCACCCGAAATTGCAAACATTAGCACACACAACGCTTATCACACAGGGCAGATGATTTTTGTAAGAAAACTGCAGGGATCATGGGATCCTGAAAAAGGAGTGAAGTAAAATCACGGATTAGACGGATTCCACGGATAATGCGGATTTTATTTGGATGATCTGTGTTCAGCATGGCAATCTGTTATGCCACGAGGGGTGAGGTTTGATATACCTAATTCATTAAAGTGCTATGAAACCAAATTAGCCTCTCGGGTTTTGAAGCCTGCATTTTTCTGCGTTGGTCGGGATTTCTTAATCCCGACTCTTTGAATCACCATCTCATTCTCTGCCGGATTTGTAATCCGACCTACTCTCCATTCGGTCTGCGCTTCTTGCTGATCGCTATGAACTGCATTTGAACTTCCGGCGCTGAAGAAGGATTTGTCACCAAACTAAAGTTTCAGAACTTCCTTTCACTTTGTATCTTAGATGGCAATGAAGTTTGAGGGAGAAAAAGAAACGCCTGTTGAAATATTAATACTCATGAAGCGCTGCAAAGAGAGGGCTGCAACATACCTGGTTTTATTACTTGCTTTTGCCGGCGTATTCAGCAGCAATGCGCAATCCAAAACAGACAGTTTGATCGCCTTGCTACCGCAATTATCTGACTCTGCCAGAATACATACTTTAAATACCATTTCAGTTCAGTTGGCTTTTAAAGACATTGGCAAGAGTCGTCAGTATGCAGAGCAGGCGTTGGAAATTTCCAGGACTGTTAATTCATTAAAAGGCGAAGCGGAGTCTTTATGTATTTTATGTTCGATCATGAGCCAGCAGGGTCAATTTTCAGAAGCCCTCGAAAGGTGCCAGAAAGCAGAAGCCATTTATGACAAGGCAGGCAACAAGAAAGGACTATCGGATGCCTATCAACGGATGGGGATGGTTTATTCCCAACAAGGCGAATACCCTTTGGCCCTGGAAAATCTGTTCAAGGCCATTAAGATCCGTCAGGAACTCAATCAAAAGGTGGAAGTTTCTCTTCTCATTGAAAACGTCGGCATCGTCTATTTTCGTCAGGGCGACTACAAACTGGCGTTACAGTATTTTGAGGAATGTTATCAAAGCTATCAGCAACAAAACAACCTCGCAGCCGCTTCAAAGATTTTGGTCAACCTGGGCGCTACCTACAACCGGCTTAAAATGTACCCACAGGCGCTGGAAGCAAATTTGCAATCGCTTGCTTATTTTGAAAAGACAAACAG
>JAYVRH010000230.1:0-6611 GCA_043776495.1 Cyclobacteriaceae bacterium | reverse complement strand
ACAGATTACCACTGACAAAATCATCTGTGAATATCTGTGTAATCTGTGGCTATTAAATTGACCTTGGCTATAGGGCAGATGACGAGTTAGATGGAATTGTCGCTGATCGGGCCCACGCAGATTGACGCTGATCTAATTGGATGCTATCTGCGATCATCTGCTTGCACTTAATCTGTGCTGATCTGCGGGAAACCAGATTTGCCTTCTTTATTTTACGTAAGCTGAATGATTTTCAATGCCTTCAATAAACGTTGAATTTAACTTAAATTCAAACACAAAATGTATGTTGTCATTGGCAGCGGAGTCGAAGCCAATCTCGTTGTGAGAAACATTACAAGGTAGGACTAGTCACTAGCATGTAAGCTGATTAACAATCTCCTGAAAGTTTAACGAAAGCCATTTCGTCTCAATCGAAGGAGTCTTCATCACCTTGTCCATGATCTCCTTTTGCAGCTTTCCAATTTTCAATGCTTCCGAGTACCTCATCCTGTCGTGAAACGTCACCATAGAATAAAGGGGAATCCATTTTTCAGGATAGAGCTCATGGACCCGGGCTTCTATCTTTTTGCGAAGTAAGAAATCTGCATCTGCCACTAAATCCCGCATTTCCACGAAATTGTCTAACGCTAATTGTGCAATGGCATCGGTATCGGGCTTACGTACTTTTTGAAATTCGTGAAGCGCTTTGTTCCAATCATCTTTGTGTTCATTAAGCAAATCGTTCAGCACACGACAATCTTCAAATCCTGCATTCATTCCCTGACCATAAAACGGTACAAGTCCATGGGCAGCATCACCAATCAACAATGTTTTATTTTTCAGCCATGGGTAGCAGCGAATGGTGACAAGGGATGAGGTGGGATTGTCCCTGAAATCTTCAATCAAGGTGGGCATTAAGGCGATTGCATCCGGAAACATTTTTTCAAAAAATGAATGAATGTCATTCGGAGACTGCAGCGATTGAAATGAAGATTTGCCTTCGAAAGGGAAAAACAAGGTGCAGGTGAAGGTCGCATCAGGGTTGGGTAGGGCGATCAGCATGAAGCTTTCGCGTGGCCAAATGTGGAGAGCTTCTTTCTCCATAAGGAATTCTCCATTTTCTCCTTCAGGTATTCGAAGCTCCTTGTACCCGTGTTCAAGGTAGGTTTGAGAATACTCAAACCTGTCAGATATTTGTAATGCACTCCTGACCGCTGAGAAGGCGCCATCAGCTCCAATAATAAGGTCGGCACTATGATGTCTGGTGTCTCCGTAGTTATGAAAGGTCACTTCGGTCTTTTCGATGTTTACTTCCAGACATTGGTATTCAAAGAAAAAATTGACTCCCAATTTTTCAGCTTCATTCATCAACACCATGTTAAGGTCACTCCTGGAGATTGAATGGATGAACTGGCCTTTTACGCCATACGGTTGAAACTCCAACTTACCTCTCAAATTATGAATCATACGGCCATTCATAGGCACTGAATTACGCTTCAAATGGGTAGCCAAACCAACTTCAGTTAATGGTCGAATGCCTCTGTTGCTTAAGGCCAGGTTGATGGAACGTCCACCACCGAGCATGCTGCTACGCATGTCATGCCTTCTGTCGAAAACTGAAACATTGTAGCCTCGTTTGGCCAGGTAGATTGAAAGCAATGAACCGACCAGGCCGGCCCCTACGATCGTAATATTTTTAGTGTTTTTTATCATGTTCTTTGAGCATGCTCATCGGGAAAATTCATAAAACAAACCCTCCTTAAATATGATAAAGGTCAGGCAAGAATAAGATTTTCAGGGGCATTGTTTGTTCGGCCTAATTGAGGGCTTCCTTGAAAATTTGAGAAAAACGGTGCGCTTCCTGGAACGTATTATACAGGGGTACCGGGGCTATTCTAATGACATCTGGCTCACGCCAATCGGCCACAATCCCTGCCTTGGTAATTCGATCAAAAGTCATCCGGCCTTTCCCCTTCATCAACAAAGAAAGCTGACAGCCACGCTCCTCTGAATTTTTTGGTGTGATCACGGTAAAATAATTCTGATGTGGATCCATTGCAGTCAAAAGGTATTCCATATAGCCTGTAAGCAGTATGCTTTTCTTCCTCAATGCCTTGATGCCTGCTTTTTTGAAAAGCTCGAGCGAGGCAAGATGGGCCGCCCCACTCAGGATAGGAAAATTGGATAGCTGCCATCCATCTACCCCTGCCATCGGCACGAACCCTTTCTTCATCTGAAACCGCTCCTTTTCTTGATGGCCCCACCAGCCCGCCAGACGAGGGAGATCATCATTCGTTGCGTGCCGCTCATGCACAAATGCTCCAGCCACGCTTCCAGGACCTGAGTTGAGATATTTATACCCGCACCATACCGCAAAATCAATTTGGTCCTCATGTAGATTCAACGGCACATTACCGATCGCATGCGCAAGATCAAATCCTGCATAACTGCCTGCATTATGAGCAGCTAAGGTAATCGCCTTCATGTTAAACAACTGACCGGAATAATATTGAACGCCGCCAAAAATTACCAACGCCAGTTCTTTAGAATGGTGATCAATGGCGGCAATGATGTCTTCCGTGCGCAAGGTGTATTCACCGGATCGTTGGGTTAATTCAATTAATGAAAGCGCTGGATCTAACCCGTGAAGTTTGATTTGTGATTCAAGTGCGTACTGGTCGGACGAGAAAGCCCCTGCTTCCGTGATGATCTTAAACCGCTTTGGGGTAGGTCGGTAAAAAGAAGTCAACATCAAATGAAGATTGATGGTGAGTTGATTCATTGCTACCACTTCGGAGGGTTTAGCGCCTGTTAGTTTTGACAGGACCTTCTTAGCGAATTTGTGATAATAAAGCCAGGGACGTTTTGCATGAAAATGACCCTCAACTCCCAGCAACGCCCAATCCTTAAGCTCCTCTGCAACAAACTGCTTTACGTTTCTTGGCTGTAGCCCAAGGGAGTTACCGCACAAGTAAAGAAGCGGCTTTCCATCAATTTGGGGAAGATGAAACGCAGACCTGAATTTTCGCAAGGGGTCTTTTTTGTCAAGCCCCCTGGCAAAGGATACGGAGTTCTCAAATTTCATTTTCGGACTTTAGTTCAACCTATTGGGGGCGCGGTATAACCGACATAGTGAGAACATCATATTGACCAGGCCGCCGCGGATATAAAGATAGTCGTATAAGTAATGAGTGTAGTAACGTCACGCTGCTGATTTTCGAAGGGCTGGATTGATTTGTGAATGGTGGTGTTCCACATGGTAGATTGTAAAATAAAGCATTTCGCGAAAGGTCAGTTTGCCAAGCAATGGGTGTGGTAAAATAAATTGGTCCAGTTCTCTTTCAGTGAAACGATCGATCCTTTCACTCAGGACCTTGATGTGCCGTTCGATCGCATCTTGTAACCGAATTCTATCACATGTTGTGTCAGGCAAAAAACGAGTGGTTGACTTTCCCCCTGCCTCCAGTTTAGCCTTGTATTTTGCGACAAGTTCATCATATGATCTTGACGGTCGATTTGCTTTGCCAAAGAAGACCCGAACAATAAACTTTGGTAATAGAAAAGCAATTTTTACCGGAGAGACACTCTTCTCGATATGACTTAATTGTTGAAGAGGGGTCCATTTTCCCGGCATGGAATGATTGACCAACACATCAGACAAATTTCTAACAAACTCCGCGAACGCAGAGTGGTTGCGGATCAGTCGCGTTTGTATTTCAGATTTTTCCATGATCAAACAAACCTGGGGTCGGCCTCCATCACCGTCCCGCAATTTTTACACGTTCTTAGATCTTTAGAACCGTAAAAATCACGGAAACGCGGCAGAAAATCTTTTTCGATGTTGTTGAGGTGAAATTTATACTCGTTCAGTTTATGGTTGCATTTCTCACAAAACCACATCAATCCATCATCTTCTTCTGCTTCACGTTTACATTCTATCACCAATCCAATGGAGTCAGGTGTCCGTATCGGTGAATGGGGCACTCGCGCGGGGAGCAGAAACATGTCGCCTGCATTCAATGGAATTGACACTGCCTTGCCGTCTTCCTGGATCTTAACGATGATATTGCCTTCCAGTTGATAGTATAATTCTTCCGTCTCATTGTAATGATAATCTTTGCGTGCATTTGGTCCTGCCACAATCATCACGATATAATCCCCTGCATCGGCATACAAGTTTTTATTTCCGACGGGAGGTTTTAGCAGATCGCGGTTTTCCTTGATCCATTGGTTGAGATTGAAAGGTCTTCGTATGGACATATCATTTTTTTTGAAAATTCATTTGTCTAAAATCTTGATTGTTCTTTGCGGAAGTTACGGTAAGAATTCAATCACAATATTCTGTGCGTGGCAAAAGGCAGTTCTTATCTTCATAATATGAGGTCCTAATTGGCATACTTTGTGATGTGTTTGTGGCATAAATCCAATATTTGTTACCTTCCAAAAATACCCAAAGAATTCACCAAGGTGAGTAGCGCAAGTTATTTTACTTCTGATGTTCACTCCTCCACCGTTCCAATTTTGGAATATTAAATGTAAAAAGGCCAGTCATGAAACCGGGGAATCCAAACTCTATTAGTTTGGCCTTTACCCGCAGCTTCATTTCATCTAGTGTTAACTTTGGCTGGGTGAATTGGCCTTTTTGATAACAATGGCTGCAATACATAACTGATTTGGTTCCATCAGCATTTGTCCCTCCGCCCTGAGCATCGCGCTTTAGAGGCATGCCACAGCTTTGGCAATTTTTGAAGGCATTTTCCATTCTTCAGCGGTTTTGCAGATGAAAGTTAGCGTTCTTTTATATTTACCAAAAATCAATTATGAATCTGGATCTAAGAGGCAAAAATGCGTTGGTTTGCGGCAGCACTCAAGGAATTGGCAAAGCTTCTGCAATCGAATTGGCCTTGCTCGGCGCATCCATCACTTTGGTGGCACGAAACGAAGCAAAATTGATGGAAGTAGTCAGTGGGCTTTCAACATCTTCGGGACAACGTCACCGGTACTTTCTAGCCGATTTTAATTATCCAGATCAACTCAAATCCGGAATTCAAAGTCATGTACAGACGGAGCCAGTGCATATTCTTGTCAACAACACCGGAGGCCCGCCCGCAGGGCCTGCGCTTAGTGCCGCAACAGAAGAGTTTGTTAAAGCATTCTCCAATCATCTGTTGTGTAATCATATTTTGGTGCAAGCGGTGGTTCCTGGAATGAAGGAAGCTACGTATGGACGCATCATCAATATCATTTCTACTTCGGTTAAAATGCCCATCCGGGGATTGGGTGTTTCCAATACCATACGAGGGGCAGTTGCGAATTGGTCTAAAACCTTATCGCTTGAACTTGGCGCTTTTGGAATCACCGTGAACAATGTTTTGCCAGGCGCTTCCATGACGGGTCGTCTGGAAGCCATCATCCGTGATCGTTCCGAGAAGCAAAAGAAAACGGAAGAGGAGGTAATACAAGACATGATTTTGGAAATACCTGCAGGAAGGATTTCCTCGTCAGCGGAAGTGGCCGCTGCCGTTGCTTTTCTGGCTTCACCGGCGGCCGCATATATCAATGGAATTAACCTCCCGGTCGATGGTGGAAGGACGGGGAGTTTATAATGCCAATACTTTGTTGATCTTGTTAGGAACTAAATGATACACCAACACGATGCTTAAGATTGCTAATTATGTCGATGGAAAGTTAACCGCACCCTCTTCTGGTGATTATTTAGACAACTATAATCCTGCCGAGGGTAAAGTCTACAGTCTCATTCCGGACTCTGATGAGAATGATGTTTCCCGAGCAGTGGCTGCCGCAAGGAAAGCTTTCCCGGAGTGGTCTTCAATTTCATCGGAAAAGAGATCAGTCATTCTTTCAAGAATTGCTGAGCTCATTGATCGCGATTTTGAAAAGCTGTCTTTGGCTGAAAGCATTGACAACGGCAAGCCATTGAAACAAGCGAGATCGCTGGATATACCAAGGGCAGCTGCCAACATTCGCTTCTACGCAACAGCGGCGGTTCACTTTGCGAGTGAAGCCCACATCACTGATGTGCAGGCAATCAACTATACAACCCGTTCTCCAATGGGTGTGGTAGGTTGTATTTCTCCCTGGAACCTTCCCTTGTATTTGTTCACCTGGAAGGTAGCTCCCGCATTGGCAGCCGGATGTACAGTTGTATCAAAGCCTTCAGAACTTACACCGATGACGGCTTATTTGTTTTCACAGCTTTGCATCGAAGCAGGGCTGCCACCAGGAGTACTGAATGTAATCCATGGCCTCGGCCCGAAGGCAGGTCAGGCGATTATCGAGCATCCGGAAGTAGCCGCGATCTCATTTACAGGTGGAACAGTAACTGGAAAAAAGATTGCGGCCACGGCGGCACCCATGTTGAAAAAACTTTCTCTTGAACTGGGTGGAAAAAATCCGAACATTATCTTCGCCGATTGTGATTTTGAGCAAGCCCTCAACACAACCATTCAATCTTCTTTCTCCAATCAAGGAGAAATTTGTTTGTGTGGCTCCAGAATTTTTGTGGAGCGCAGTCTGCACGATCGCTTTGTAGAAGAATTTGTGAAGCGGACCCAGACTTTGATTGTCGGAGATCCATTAGAGGAGGGCACCCGTCTCGGGTCGTTGGTTTC
>JAYVRH010000229.1:0-6615 GCA_043776495.1 Cyclobacteriaceae bacterium | reverse complement strand
CGCCAGGTATCCCAGCGCAATGGTCAATCTCCTGGGAGAAGAGGGCCATACAGGACCTGCTCGATATGAGGGCATGGATGAAATTTTGAAAGTACCCGGTATTTACGTTCATCTTTACGGAAAAATGGTCACCAGACCTTTTCGCAAAATGGGCCATGCAACGATTGTTGATGATGATGTGGAAAGTTTGAAGAAGAAAGCCAACTTTGTAAAACAAACACTGAAAGTCATTTCATGAGCAAACCCGTAGTTGGAATCATTATGGGCAGCCAATCAGACCTTAGGGTCATGAAGGAGGCTGCCACGTTCCTGGAAGAAATCGGAATTTCTTTTGAGGTTACCATCGTGTCGGCCCATCGCACGCCTGCACGAATGATGGACTATGCCGGAAATGCTCGTGAAAGGGGCCTCAAGGTCATCATTGCAGGAGCAGGCGGCGCAGCGCATCTGCCGGGAATGATTGCATCCATGACTTCCCTTCCCGTAATTGGGGTGCCTGTAAAATCGGCTAATTCGATCGATGGCTGGGATTCCGTTCTTTCCATTCTTCAAATGCCAGGTGGGGTGCCTGTTGCTACAGTCGCACTTGATGGAGCAAAAAATGCAGGAATTTTGGCCGCCCAAATTATTGGAACATTTGACAAAACTGTTGCCAGGAAATTAGATGGCTTTAAGAAAACTATGAAGGAAAAGGTTGAAGAAACAGCTCAAACAATATTGAAGAAAGGCTGGAAGTCGGTTTAAACCAATTTCTGACATACACCACGCTGCCCGATACAATATAATTGTTACCTTCTGCTTTGTAGAACATGGACCCAAGGACGAAAGGCTGGCTAAAAGAATATCTCGAGTTCCGTCGGGAGCTCCTGCAACAACGCGCTTCAGAGGGCCGAAGATCTTCCCATCCTGATCATTCCTTGTATCGTGTCATCCAGCCTACCGGATTGATGTACGGCCAGCCAGTGGATATTTTTGATCATCCCAATTCCAGTGAATGGGACACAAAGGATCGAATGAAAATTCTGCTTGCCGAAAGTCTCATCAGCAGTTCACTTTTGTTTCATGATAAACCCGTGAAAGATCCGGATGAGATGTCGGTCATCGCAATGAAGACCCTTGAAAGCATTACCAATTTTTATAGCCACGTCTTTCCCGAGTTAGCCACACCTACAAGGACCCTATTTGGCAGGAAGAAGACTTCTCTTGAGCTGGCCGAGCGAATTTTAGACAAACGCATTGAACACACGAGTGATGCGAAAGGGAATTTTTGGACAGGCTTCTTCCATAATAGCCTGCTCTTTCTTGATATATTTATTTTTGGTCAATGGATACATACCAATGCCGACAAAATTGTTTCTGACTTTTTCAAATATGAGCGTGAAGAATTAAGGACATCTCTTGTAAAAATTATGGCGGCGGCCGCGCATGCCAACCACATCGTCGAATTTGAAGAACGAAAACTCCTCGAGTATTTTCTTCAGTGCGCTGAACTTCCTCCAGAAAAGAAGAAGGAATGTCAGGAAATTTTTGAAAAGGGGATCTCCATCGAAGAAATTAATTTGCCCACCAATAATTCCTGGATCTTAAAGAAATACTTCCTGGAAATGGCCATTCTTACCATTTGGTCTGACAAAAAAGTTGAAAAGCTTGAACTGGAATTTCTGAAGCGGCTGGCCGATACATTCTCATTTTCAGAAGGCGACCTTGAAAATAGCATGATTGCCATTGAAGGTTTCATTCTTGAGCATTGGGAAGCCCTCGATTTCCTGCAAGAAAAAAAGGACTATGGACAAGTGAGCGGAGAATTCATCAAGCGGATGGCGAAGGTCACGGAGAGAAACAAGGGCCGTTTGTTGAAGGAGGTTAAGCAAAGCGAAGAGCTTGTATCGCTGCTGGAAAAAGCAAGAATGCAGGAGTTGGATGTTGGAGAGAAACAGAGACTTAAGGAATTGCTGGTAGAAGTTCTAAAGGCCATCCCAACTTTTGTAATCATATCGCTGCCTCAGCGTTTTCTTACCTTACCAATTTTGATGCAGATACTACCCAGGAATTTTATTGCAGAAAGTCTTCAGGACTAATTGAGTTCACCCGCCTCCTTTTCTTTTTTCGGAACCACGATCGAGAAGACAATGGAAAGGGTCAATGTCGCAATGATTACAGTGAAAGAAAGAACAATCGGTATTTTGAAGTGGATAATCTCCAGAAGCATCTTGGCACCGATAAAAAATAGAATGACTGATAGCCCTTTTTGGAGAAGGTAAAACTTGTCAATAATTCCGGCCAAAAGGAAAAACATCGCACGCAACCCCAGTACAGCGAAAATATTAGAAGTGTAAATCAAAAACTCATTTTGTGTAATAGCAAAAGCCGCAGGAATAGAATCAACCGCAAAAATTAAATCGGTTGTCTCAATAAGTATGACCACAAGGAAAAGAGAAGTGAAAAGGTATTTGCCGTTCTCTCGAACCAGAAACTGCCCACCCTTCTCATCTTTGCTGATGGGAAGATAGGCTCTGCAAAATCTCATGATCGGATTTTTCTCAGGGTCAATCTTTTCGTCACTGTCTTCAAAATAGATCTTAATTCCAGAATAGATCAGGAATACTCCAAAGACATATAGAATCCAATGAAATTGCCCAATAAGGTAAGCTCCTACAAAAATGAAAAAGCCTCGGAAAACGACTGCTCCAAGTATACCCCAGAATAGCACTTTGTGATAGTACTCTTCCTTCACGGTGAAGTATTTGAGGATTAGAAGTATTACAAAAATATTATCAACTGAAAGCGCATATTCGGTAAGGTATGCTGAAAAGTACTCGAGCAAAGCATCTGCTCCGCCATCTGCACTGTCGTCGAAGTGATAGACCAGATAACCAAAAATAGTGCTGATAAAGACCCAAAAAATAGATTGGTATAAAGCTGTCTTAGTAGAAATTTTATGGGCTGTCTTATGAAAAATGCCCAGGTCGAGAAGCAGAAATAAGGTGATGATCACCGCAAATACGCCAAAAAGGATAGTTTCAGCCGAGCTGTTGTTTCTGAACAAAGAGAAAAGAAGCATTTCTGTTTTTATCCTGTTTGAGTAAAAAAGAGGTGATTACCGGTCAAATGGCCAAATAATCACCTATAAATCGTACCAAAGCTAAAAAAAAATTGATATTAAAACCTGAAACTTACAGGACAGTTTATACAACTGATTCATGGAAGGAAACCGAATGCCAAAAAATTATTGACATTTTAAGCAGACCCCTTGAATCAACAGATTTAGCTCGTGGGCCCTGTAACCTTTCGGCAGCCGAACCACAGGTATCTCAACGTCCTCAAGGCAATTGGTTTGGCCACAGTTTATGCACTTGAAATGGACATGCTCATGATGGTGCTCGGCGGTAGTACAATGATCCTTACATAGCGCATATTTAAGACCGCCAGCGTCATCAAGAACTTTGTGAACCACACCCTTGTCAAGAAAGGTTCTTAGCGTTCGATAAACGGTCACGCGATCGTACGTTTCGGCCACCGCCCTTTCTATATCAGAATAGGAAAGGGCGTATGGGTATTTTATAAATAATTGAAGGATATCTACGCGGCTTGAGGTATGGCGAAGCCGAAAATCTTTGAGGATTTGTTCGTCAGCTTTTCTCACGATTGTTTCTCCCATTGAAGCTTGAGCAAGTTACTATAAATACCGTTATCAAGCGAAGAAAGTTCATCATGGGAACCAGCCTCTGCTATTTGACCATCTTTAATCACAAGGATACGATCTACCTTACGTATGGTACTCAGCCGATGTGCAATGACGATCGTGGTTCGGTTTTCCATCAACTTTTCCAGAGCATCTTGTACGAGTTGTTCTGACATTGCATCGAGTGAACTCGTGGCTTCATCCAAAATAAGGATCGATGGATTTTTAAGTATGGCTCTGGCAATCGCCACCCGTTGTCGCTGGCCGCCCGATAATTTTACGCCCCGATCACCCACCAGGGTATCGAGTTTTTCAGGAAAACTTTCGATGAACTCCAATGCGTTGGCTTTGAGGGCGGCCTCATAGATTTCTTCGTGTGAAGCATCGGGCTTACCATAGGCAATGTTTTCGCGAATGGTACCTCCAAACAACATTACCTCCTGAGGCACGATCCCGATATTTTCGCGATAAGCAGAAAGGCCATAGGTTGTGATATCGTGACCATCTACAAAAATATTCCCCTTGCCTGGAGGATAAAACCGCATCAACAAACTGACCAGGGTGGACTTTCCAGAACCGCTTGGCCCTACGAGCGCCACTTTCTCTCCCGGTCGAATGGAAAACGAAATTGATTTTAATACTGTAATATCAGAGCGGGTTGGATAAGCAAATTCAACCTGATCATAAGAGATCGCACCTGATAATCTTAATGATTTGTGTGAAGAATTACTTTCATCTGACTGGTCAAGAATTTCCAGCATCCGTTCAGAGGCACCGATGGATCGTTGGATCTGTGTATAAATGTCACCGAGACCTGCTATAGAGCCACCAATGAAAGTTGTGTACAAAACAAATGACAGCAATTCGCCTACCGTGATTTCTCCTGATTGCACCAAGGTGCCACCATACCAGATAACGCCTACAATCCCTCCGAATAGGGCAACGATTGTAAATGAGATGAAAAGACCGCGATACCGGGCTGCATGAATGGCGGTGTTTACCACTTCGATCAAAGATTTTTTATAACGGGCAGCTTCAAAAAGCTCATTCGTAAATGATTTCACCACCGCAATTGATTGCATGGTTTCCTCCACAATGATGTTGGTGGAGGCCAACTGATCCTGAGTTTTTCTTGAAAGCTTCCGGATAAATTTCCCAAATACCAATGCGCCAAGCACGAGCACCGGGAAAGTGAGCATCATAAACAGTGCGAGCTTTGGCGTGAGTACAAAAATCACGGTGATCCCGATGATTAATACCAGCACCTGACGTAGAAGCTCAGCCAGGGTGGTGGTGAAGGTATCCTGTAGCATCCCTACATCTGATGTGATACGACTAAGAAGTTCTCCGATCCTGCGGCTATCAAAGAATGACATGGGCAGCCAGATAATCTTTTGATATATCGCCTGCCGAAGGTCAGCCAAAGTGCGTTCGCTTACAATGGAGAATGTGTAAACCCTAATAAAGGAAAAAACGCCTTGGATAAGAAGTATGCCCAACAATGCTAAAGCAATTTGGTTGATGCTGGTCAGAAAGAATCCGGTTTTGCCGGATGCTACATCCAGCAGCTTTCCTGCCAGGTAGGGAAATGAAAGTACCGTTGCGCTGGATAGGACCAAGGCCAGCAATCCGACAGAGAAGATATTTTTATAAGGAAGTACAAACCGAAAAATGCCTAGTAGTTTTCGCAGATTGGAGGCGGTGATGGGCTTTTTCTCGCCCTCATCTAAAAATGATTTTTTGGCCACAGATTAAAGTTTAAAGGTATTTGAGGCAGGTCAAAATCGTGAAAACGTTTTTAATCTATTTTACCAATCAATCTGGCCCATCACGGAAAATTGGACTGGTTCACTGAAGACCATTTTTTGAAATCCGTTCATCGTATAACGTATGAGCAATGGTTTGCCGTCTTCTTCATCAAACTCCATGGTCAGGGACCTGCTGTTGGAGTACAACAAGTTTTTCTCGACAATATCGGCTTCAATTATTTTCAGTCTTTCAAAATCATCTTGATAATAAAACTTCACAGATGTCACGGGGGAAGAGGGTGAACGATACTGGCGGATTTTCAAATTACTCTTCGTGTCTTTTATAGCGTCTTCCACTTTGTACACCTTTTGATAACTTGGTTTATTGATGATCTCCAGGTCGCGGAAGATTTCCAACTCTGATTCCCATCCTTTGCCTGAAGGGAGAAAAGTAGTATCGGATTTGATGCCACTTATTTCTGCAGTTTTGCCAAGCACGCGCCTGCGTTGACTGAGCTGACTGACCTGGTCATCCATGAGGCCATCAAAGTCAAAATATTTGTTGGTGGATATTTTTTCTTGCGAGCATGCGCTGGCCAAAAGAGCAGCGATTGCCCAAATTAAGAGGGTTGTCGTTTTCATTTACATCTATAATCCCTGCGATTCCGCCACCAATTCTGCCACGTCTTTTACATTTACCTGAGCTTCTTTCTCCTTGTTCTTCACCCCATCGCTCATCATGGTCATACAGAACGGACAGGCTACTGCAATGGTCGTGGCACCCGTTGCCAGTGCCTCTTCTGCCCGTTCAACGTTTATGTCTTTCCTGCCTTTTTCCGGCTCCTTGAACATTTGTGCTCCGCCAGCTCCGCAGCATAGCCCGGTGGTGCGACAACGCTTCATCTCAACGAGGTCTGCATCGAGTGCCTCCAGCACCTCCCTGGGAGATTCGTAAATGTTGTTGGCACGACCCAGATAGCATGAATCATGATAAGTAATTTTTTTCCCCTTGAAACTTCCGCCTTCCTTCATCTTTATTTTTCCTTCAGCTATGAGTTGGTTGATGAAAGTGGTATGATGGATTACTTCATAATTTCCACCCAGTTCCGGGTATTCATTTTTCAATGTATTAAAACAGTGAGGACAAGCAGTAACTATCTTTTTAATATTGTATCCATTTAAGAC
>JAYVRH010000228.1:0-2059 GCA_043776495.1 Cyclobacteriaceae bacterium | reverse complement strand
TAATTGATGACCTCATCAAATCCAAAATCTGATTTCAACAACCTGGCCTTTTCATCAGTACCCACAATGCCTACTACATGGCAGCCATTCATCTTAGCCAACTGACCTACGATGAGGCCCACTGCTCCGGCCGCACCGGATATCACCACAGTCTCGCCTTTCTTAGGTTTGCCGATATCGAGAAACCCGAAGTAGGCAGTCAGGCCAGGCATTCCCAGGATGCCGAGAGAATAGCTCGGAGGAACAGCAGCCGCATCGACTTTCCGCACATCCTTGGCAGGCGAAACAGTTTGTGTGCGCCATGGGAGCATGCCCATCACCACATCGCCGATTTTAAATGCGGCACTGTTGCTTTCAATCACCTTGGCCAGCGCACCACTTTCAATGGGTTTGTTGAGCTCAAAGGGCGGAATGTATGACTTCGCTTCTTTCATTCTTCCACGCATGTAAGGATCGACTGAAAAGAAAATTGGCTGAAGCAACAGTTCCTCTGTCTGCACGGCGGGCAGCGGCGCGCTTTCAATTTTGAAATTATCGCTGGTGGGAGCACCGGTGGGTCTTGTGGACAATACAATTTGCTGAATATTCATGGGTGAATCATTTGTGAAAGATACCCTTGTTGATGTTATCCACCAACAAGCATTCCGAAAAGGACAATCTAAACTAAGTTCAAGCCATAAACGTCAGCATCAATTCCAACTGTTCAAGTTCAGAGAGATTCTCTGCTGCACAGATACTCTGATGAAAGTGTCTCCAGGTCTTACTTTCAGGTTCATAATATTGGGTGGCCTCTTTGCCTATAAAAAGTTTGTAGTCCATTTTGGGAATGCCTGAAACGAGGTAGCCCGGGTAATAAAGATCAAATCCGGCCAAATTCAAATAGTCCATCGTCAGCAGCATCATGTACTTACCAAGGCTTTTATTTTTATATGCTGGGTCAAAGCAATGAAGGATGGACGTCCCCGCTAACTTCCCAAGGTCAAAGTAACCGCAGGCAATGAGTTTTTCATGGTCATAAACCGAAATGCACTTTGTCTGATAGATATTTCTCTCAACTCCATTGTCACCAAACAGACACTGCTCAATACTGAGTGCGCCTTGAAAATCTATTGACGCCCGGTACCGCGAATAAAGCTCTTCGTGATCAGGTTGAATTTCGGTGAAATCATCGATGGCGTAATGAAATGATTGATTGCTGTTTCTTATTCGTCGGTGCGATGGATGCTCCCTGATTTCTGCCAATGGATAGCGCAACCAATAAACCCGGTAATATTTCTCATCGTTGCGCAGGTGGCTGGTGGTAAAAATAGTCTGGTGCATGCGATACCAGCCGATGGAAAGGAGTTGATCCAATTCATTCGGGGACAGGAAATCCGGAGCGAGGGTTTGGTGATAGACAATCACGGTGAAGTATACTAATAATTTTTCCTTTGTTTGCGAAGGACATCGACAAAGGAAAAATCTTTTTTGGAGAATGCAGCCCGATCTTCATCGCTTCCCTTCAAAAGCCAGAAAAGGACACCGAACAAAGCCACGGCATTAACCCCTTATAAAACACATTGCAACTCGTCTATTTTTTGGCTAAATCAGGTTGTCAATCTTATAGAATAGCTTGAGAAACTCGAGTGCTTCATTAAAGAAATAACAAATTCACCATGGAAGAAATCAATCAAAAATTAAACAACAACCTCAGTCGCCGTCGCTTCTTCAAACAAGGGATGGCCGCTTCCGCTGGCATGATCGTGGCCACGGGTGCTGCCCCGATCATGGCCTCGGCACCTGCTGCCACCTCGAAAATCTGGATCACCGATCTCCGGTGTGCAATCCTCAAGGATCAACCCGTAGTGCGCGTAGTAACCAATGTGGGTATCAGCGGATATGGAATGGCAGAGTCTTATAAACCTTATCTCAAGCCGATTGTACTCTATTACAAAGATTACATCATGGGATTGGATCCCACGGATGTGAACCTGGTGATGCAGAAGATCCGCAGGCTGGGAAGCTTCAAGCCATGGGGCGCGGCGGTAAGTGCGATTGAAATGGCCTTATGGGATATCGC
>JAYVRH010000227.1:0-2059 GCA_043776495.1 Cyclobacteriaceae bacterium | reverse complement strand
CTTTTTGCACCCTGCCCTTATTGTCCATTTCAAACACGGCAGCGAATGTCAATTTTGTTTCATCCGGACGAAGGGAGCAAAGTCCGTTCGATAATCTTTCCGGTAGCATGGGCACTGTTCGGTCCACGAGGTAAACAGAGGTCGCTCTGTCGAATGCATCATCATCCAAAATGGTGTCTGGTATCACATAATGCGTGACATCGGCGATGTGTACACCAATTTCATATAATCCGCTGTGCAGTACCCGAAAAGAAATCGCGTCATCAAAATCTTTGGCGTCTTCAGGGTCGATTGTGAAAGTGAGCACGTCGCGAAAGTCCCAACGCTTCTTAATCTCTTCATTGGAAATCTTTTCATCTATCTTTTCTGAGGCTTGCAATACATTTTCCGGGAACCGAAAAGGAAGATCAAATTCTGCCATGATGGAGTGTATCTCTGCTTCATTCTCTCCGGTCTTACCCAGTATTTCAATCACTTTCGCCTCGGGATTTTTATCGCCATCGCCCCACTTGGTTACTTCAAACAAGACTTTGTCATTGTTTTTTGCCTGCCCGACATTTTCCTGATAAATGAAGAAGTCCTGATATATTTTCTTAAAATCTGGAACTACAAAGGCGAAACGATTGGGCGCCACTTCGAGCCTTCCTACAAAGCGGGTGCGATTTCGCTTGACGATTTCTTCCACTTTCCCCTCAGGCTTCTCGCCTGTCCTATGCGTGGTGATGGATACCCTTACCGTATCTCCATGCAAGGCTGTGGCGAGATCACGCTCACGAACATAAATATCATTCTCGGCGCCCGTATTGATGTAAGCGAATCGCGGATTGACGTGATCCACAACCCCTTCTAATGTTTCCACTTTCCGCGTGGAGCCATAGCTTCCATCTGCGAGCTGATGAATCTTGCCTGAGGCTTCGAGCTCCTCCAGCAACTCAAACAGCTGCTTGTTCACTGCCTTATTCTTTGGGCCAACACCTCGGGCAAGTTGTTTGAAATTGAAAGATGCGCCGGGGCTTTCATCGAAAAAAGCAAGTACCGCATGCCTCAACGACTTACCTTCTTTCTTGTGCTTTTTCTCTTTGTGATCTTTGAATTTCTTTTTGGACATAAATTCTATTCTTTCGCGGCATCCCGCGGAAAAAGTTAAGCGTTTATAATATTTTCATTTGGGATAAGGCCCAGACCTTTCAATTTTAGAAATAATTGTGCCACGGCCACCACGTCGCCGACGCAATATTCCGCTATTTTCTTTAAGTCTTTATCGTGGTAATACGCAGCGTTCACCTTCGATCCGTCCAGTTCACCTTTGCTGGTTGGGATGTTGAAGATCGCGGCCAGCAAATCAAGCGAGGTGTAATGCTTGTAATCGCCAAACTTCCACAATTCCATGGTATCAAGATGCGGAATATCCCATGACTTTTTCCCAGATAGATTGAGCGCCGCAGGAAGTGAAATTCCCTGCACAAGCATTCTTCGGCTGAGGTAGGGGAAGTCAAATTCTTTCCCGTTGTGAGCACAAAATTTTAATTGACCCTGGTCCATCTTTTCGATGGCATTCTTGAATTCCTGAAGCAAAAGATTTTCATCATCGTGAGCAAAATATTTCGTTTTAAGGACACGCTCATTTTTTTCGTTCTCCGCAAATTTTCCTATCCCGATCACGATGATCTTTCCAAATTCGGCATAAATGCCGGCACGTTCATGAAAAAGATCTTCGTCTGTCTGGCCCTCCTTTCGTTGCTTTAAAAAATTTGTCTTTCGGGCCCATTGTGCTTTCAATCGCTCATCCAAAGAGGCATATTGATTGGTTGAGGCTACCGTCTCAATGTCAATGAACAGAATATTCTTAAAGTCCTCCATTTGAAAGATAATTTAAGACGAGGCTGGCAAACTCGTCTGGCTTCTCCGCCTGTACCCAATGGCCTGTATCCAGCGTCGCAAATTCAGCATTGGGGAAAATACTCTTAATAAGCATCTCGTCGCCTTCGGTATAATATTTGGATTTTTTTCCCTTAATGAAAAGAGAAGGGCCATCATATTTTCCTGAGTAAATCATGCC
>JAYVRH010000226.1:0-2066 GCA_043776495.1 Cyclobacteriaceae bacterium | reverse complement strand
GGCGCAATGGGCGAATGTGAGACGAGGTATTCCTGAATGATTTTATGAAGGGTGGACCCAAGACGTGTGGGTGCCGTCACATCATCGATGCGGCAAATGGTCGTGCCAGGATCACCTTCGCGTTCGCATGCTAAGAAGCTATAGGTCTTGTTCAGTTCGATGGGTTGGCCTTTGATCTTTATCCAGTTTACACGCTTGCCATCATCATTGGCAATTGTGAAGTTGATCTCCATGACATTGAACCGTACTACCCAGCCGCCAAAACGTTTGGACGGATCCTTCGTTTCACATGATAAGGTGGAAAAATCAACTCACCATTGTTGCCATCATTTGTTTGATGAAACATATTAGCACACACTTTTGCGCCGTTTTACCCAAACATGTCTTTCATCATCATTTTCTTGCCATACACCACTTCCCAGTTGCCAGGGAGCATGAGGTCATATCCGATGTTGTTCATCAATGGCACAATGGCCTGACCTTTCGTTAATGCTGCCACGCCGCCACCTTGAAAACAATCTCCGCCATCAATCACCATGGTGTTGAGTGCATTCTCATTGCGCAATTGATTGATCATGCTTTTGAGTGTGGCAAATCCTCCGCGTTTTTTATATACCGGCTTCCCCTGCTCAAAGAAAAATTCGTCATGGACGAGAAGTTGTGAATGAATGTCGGCGGCGTGTAACAACGAAACAACGTTAGCTTTCCCTTGCTTTACTGCATTGTTGCTTTGGATCTCTTTGGTTTTATAAGCACCCTCTTCAGGTGTGAGTGCAGAAACCGAAAAGGGTGTGATTATTCCAGCCCCCATCGCAAGGCCTGAAGCTTTTTTTAAAAACTCCCGGCGACTGTCTGCTGCAGGTGCAATTTCCTTTCCTATTCAGAAACAAGTGCCTCCGAACAGGATTGACAGGAGCAGTGCGAGCTGTGATGACTCATGATAAATGATAAACGTTAATTCAACGGACAAAATAAATGCAATTTCACGCAAAGACGCAAGGCTCGCAAAGCAAATTGCAGGTAAAACCTCTTACAGGTGCAATGAGCTGTGATGACTCATGGTAAATAGAAAAACGTTAATCGGCGGACAAGATAAATATCCAAAGTTTTACTTTGCGTTCTTAGCGGCTTTGCGTGACCTGCATTCCATTTCATCCCCAATTCAAGCTGGTACAATTCGTATTTGTAGTAAAAGGTACTAGGCCAGCAAAGCAAGTTACATGTCATTCCTCTCTGCAATAAACCTTAGCCTCTATTCAAAAAAAGGAATCCCCGGCGTAGCATATTTACGCAGTCCATCCTCAATCAATTCAAGTCCAATACCGGGTTTGTCTGATACTTTCAGAAAACTGTTTTTTATAACCGGCGCTTCAACCAGAATTCCATCCCAATCAGAAATTGTTTTTTGATTTGATTCAAGCATGAAAAAGTTGGGGACGGCAGCACAAACATGTGCCGAAGCCATCATGGCAAAGGGTGAGCCCACCATGTGCGGAGCAAAGGGCACATAGTGCGCGTTGGCGATGTTGGCGATCCTCTGCGCCTCACCGATCCCTCCGCATTTCTGGACGTCGGGCATAATAATATCTGCAGCTTTCATTTCCAGCAAAGTTTCAAATTGATGGATCAGGAAGAGATTTTCACCGGCACAGATCGGTGTGCTCGAAGACAATGTGACTTCCCTCATGGCTTCCATATTTTCCGCCGGCACCGGTTCCTCAATCCATGTAAGGTTATAAGGTTCAAGAGCCTTCACCAGTCGAAGCGCTGTCGGCAGATCAAATCTTGTATGCATATCAATCATGACTGCCATATCAGGTCCTACCGCCGACCGTACCGCGGCGACGGTATTGATTATCCTCGTATTCTCCTTGTTATTATTAGTCCGGTTGTAAGCATCCTGTTTGTTTGGATCCTCTTCAAATGCGGAGAAATCGACCCAAAACTTAACGGCATCATAACCTGCATTTTTTGCTGCAAGACAGGAGGCAGCGATTCGCTCCGGCGGTCCTGCATTGTCAACTGGGTGCGTGTACAGGTGAACGGAGTCTCTGAATTTTCCACCT
>JAYVRH010000225.1:0-2069 GCA_043776495.1 Cyclobacteriaceae bacterium | reverse complement strand
GGATCACCCGACTTGAAAACAAACCATACAAGTCATTCAGTGAGCAGGCAAGCTGGATCAGGCTCATGACCACCACCGACCGTTACCTCCTCTATGATAGGGTCTTTGATCGGCTGACAGAAGCTGACAGCGTTTGGTTCCAGGGGCAATTGGCTTTTATACAATCCGGAGATTCGGTAAACGCCTTTCTGCCGGCTGGACAGAAACTTTCATTTTTTGGTCGTAATTCTTTTCAGTTCAAGGAATTTCGCGATTCGTCGTCGTGGATTGTACTGGAAGACAAAAAAAAGAAAACCGTCTTCGATGCCGCTTCCGGAGTCAGGCTTTTCACTCTTGACTTCGATCAAATTGAAGCCTTGTCGGCTGATATTTTTTTGATCACGAAATTGAATAAAAAAGGATTGGTATCGCAGGAAGGAAAAATACTGGTGCCCGTGGAGTATGATGCGATTGTAATGGCGGGGGACGCTTCTTTTTCCCTTTTGAAAGACAAGAAGTTTGGTTGGTTTGATTCCAAAACGAGGCTGCTGATCAAGCCGACATTTGACCGTAACATTAAAGCCTACAACAATCATTTCCGCGTGGCGTTTAAAGAGAAAGGGTATGCTTTTATTCTGCCGGACGGAAAAATCTGGGGGGCTTTTGAGTGGGAAGAGATCCAATACTGGAATGATTCGAGTGCGTTGGTGAAGAAAAATTTTCAATGGATGCTGATCGGGATTCAATCCCAAAAGGTGAAGATTGACCGCATCAGAAGTTTTAGTGTCATTAAAGATTCACCAGCCGAAAAAATATTTGTAATACGGCAGGACAATGCGTACGGTGTGGTCAGCAACAAGGTGGGGACCATTGTGCCCATCCAGTACAGCGATATTATCAATCTCGGAAACAAGGAGGTCCCGCTCTACTTTACAGAGCGCCACATCGAAGAAGCCGGTATTTCGGTCGTTGTTTACTATGATCAGCACGGCAAAATCATCCGCAAGCAGGCGATGGAAACAGAGGACTTTGAGAAAATCTATTGTGATCATTAGCCATTAATAAATAATTAATTGGCCGTTCATCTCGTATTTTGAAATCGTTATGACCGAATCTTATATATTAGCAGTTACTAAAATCTTATGAAGGGCTCTATTTATTTTTTGTTTTGTTTCACCTCACTCGTGGTACAGGCGCAGGAGAAACCAAAGCCGGTCCCGGCTCCCAAGGTTGTGGTGGGCCCCAGGCTGGTCGTGGGTATTGTAGTCGACCAGATGCGGCAGGAGTACCTCTACCGTTTTGAAAACAAATATGGGGCTGGTGGATTCAAGCGGCTGATATCGGGTGGGTTCATGCTGAAAAACGCTCATTATAATTATACGCCCACCACAACAGGACCAGGTCACGCGTCGGTGTATACCGGCACGACTCCTGCCATTCACGGTATTATTGGCAATGACTGGTACGACAAGGTATTGAAGAAGGACGTAAACTGTGTGGGAGACGACAACCAAAATCCAGTCGGCAATGATAAAGGGAACGGAGACGTTTCCCCCTGGAGATTGTTATCGACCACGATTACAGACGAGCTTAAACTAGCCACTCAAACGAGTGCAAAAGTAATTGGTCTATCACTCAAAGATCGAGGTGCCGTGCTTCCTGTTGGACATATGGCAGATGGCGCCTATTGGTTCGATGGACAGAGTGGAAATTTTATCAGCAGTACCTATTACAAACCCGGCCTTCCCCTTTGGCTTGAGAAATTTAATGCTTTAAAGCTGGCAGATCAATATCTCAACCGTGAATGGAATACTTTGCTACCCATTGATCAATATGTTGAAAGCGGTCCGGACAATTCCCCCTATGAAACAAAATTGAATAAGGCTACTCCGCCTGTCTTTCCTTACAAGCTCAAGGAAATGAGGGCCAGTTACGCTACCCTTGATTTGATTGCTACGACACCCTTCGGCTCTGATTTGTTGACAGATGCAGCCAAGGCAGCCATTGAAGGCGAAGAACTTGGGAAAGATGATGTTACCGATTTTCTCGCAATATCCTATTCAAGTCCCGATATCGTAGGCCACGCGATG
>JAYVRH010000224.1:0-6676 GCA_043776495.1 Cyclobacteriaceae bacterium | reverse complement strand
AAAAAAATGGCAAACCGAACATCGCACCGCTACAACCGCCTACCCTTGCTACCTTCCGGCCCTGGGGGAGTTCAGCAGGAGCTGGTCGTGCCGATTTGCCGGGGTAAAGATAGGGAAATATTGGGAGAGGATGTGCCCATTATTTTAACTTTTAAAGATTGAAGATAGGCACCCAGGGTCTTAATGTAATGGTCTATTAATCTGGTTTTGGAAAAAAATGAAACGAACCCCTGAAGGTTGTTAAGAAACGAAGTCTTGCATGCGAAGGCAACCAAATTACCGGCAACGCCTTCATATATTTTGTTTCTACCAATATTAAAGGGAGCACTTTCTACAAGATGCATGAAAACATTGTCTTCCTTGATTGTGAAGCTAACGAGTCCCTGAATCACAGATGGATTGTTAACAATGGTTAGTTTATAAATTTCGCGATCGTTTTTTCTTAGCTCCACTGCCCAATTGAATAACCATCCCTTTTTCATTGTCATGTTTATTAAGTCGATCTTCGTCAATCTTGTTAAGTCTGTTTGAAAACTATCACCTGTGAAAGAGTTTATAACAGAATTTGTCAATAAGTCTTTCCGGCACCTTGTTTATGGATATGGAATCAAAGACATTGTCAGACTTTCAATAAATAATTGTTTTATGCTTGGAAACTACCTTAAGATTGCCTTCCGGTCTCTGGCGAGAAGCAAAGCTCACTCCATCATTAATGTGCTTGGGCTCGGACTTGGGATCGCAGTTTGTTTGTTGATTGTTTTGTTTGTACGCGATGAATGGACTTTTGACTTATTCCATTCAAAGGCAAATCGCATTTACCGAGTCTATGCCCGTGAAGACTGGGGTGAGAAACAACAGTTTTTTGCAACCAACACTCCATTCCCCATGGGACCCGCTCTAAAAGAGAATTTGGGGGACGTTGAAAGCCAGGTCCGCTTTAATAATATAGGTTCCTTCATGAAGGTAGGAGAGAGCCAATTCGCGGAGACAGTGTCAATCGTTGGTCAGGACTTCTTTAAAGTATTTGATTTTGAGGTGGCTGCGGGCGACCTGGACGCTGCCATGAACAACCAGAATGCGGTGGTGCTCACGAGCCAAATGGCGCATAAATATTTTGGCGATGACGATCCGTTGGGAAAAGGAATCGCCATTCAGCTCAATGAAAAGTTTGAGGAGTTTGTGGTCAAAGGAATTACAAAGGATGTCCCACTCAACTCAAGCATTCAGTTCACGGTTTTGATTTCGGATCTCAACTACACAAGACTTTATGATGAAAGAACGCTAACCTCCTCCTGGTTCAACATTAGTCCAGAGACCTATGTTCTGCTACGGGAAGGTATCAATCCGAAGGAAGTAGAAAGTAAATTCCCTTCCATATTTCGTACACTATTGGGTGAAGAGAATTATACTAAAAGCAAGTATGCTCCTGGCTTGCAGTCCCTCGCAACGATCCACCTTGACACCAGTTACCCAGAAGGCATTGCGCCGGTGAGCAATCCGAAATATTCTTACATCCTGGTAGCGATTGCAGTGCTGATTCTGGTTGTGGCCTGCATCAATTTTGTAACACTCTCCGTTGGCAGATCGATCAAACGAGCGAAAGAAGTCGGGATTAGAAAAGTGGTGGGCGCCATGAGGCGTCAGCTGATTTTGCAATTCATTGGCGAAGCTGTGATTGTCACCCTGGCGTCCCTTATCGTGGGAATGATATTGGCTATGGTTGGACTACCATTGTTCAATGATTTGGCGGGTAAAAACCTTTCGTTGCAGCCTGGTCCTTTCATAATTATTGTTGCCCTTTCCCTGGTAGGAATCATCGGAATCATAGCCGGGTGCTATCCTGCGTTTGTCCTTTCAAGCTTTAAGCCCATCTCCATTTTGAAGGGAGAAATGCAAACCGGTAGCAGCAAGCAAAGCCTGCGGAAAGTATTGGTCGGAGTTCAGATCGTACTTTCAATCTTTCTAATCTCCAGCACGCTGTTGATGCGTCGTCAGTTGGCATTCCTGCAGAACAAAGATCTGGGGTTTAATCGTGAGCAACTTGCAGTGGTTCCGATCCAGGCAGCGCGCACAGGGCGTTTGGCTGAAAGGATAAAGGCCGGATTTGAAAAAGCTGAACAGTTTAAGATTGAATTGTCGAAGCTGCAAGGCGTTGCTGGCATCTGTGCTTCATCCCACGACTTTGGCAACGGAGGATGGACCAGTGTCGGATACACTGATGACAAAGGCAGCTATCGAAATTTTAATATTAATATCGTCGACGATGACTATATCCCTACCATGAAAATGGAACTCGTGATAGGGCGTAACTTCTCGGATGAAAATACCTCGGACAAACGAAGATCGATTATCATCAATGAAGCGTTCGCAAAAGAATATGGTTGGACTGATCCCGTTGGAAAAAAGATTCCTGGAAAGAATTTCATGGATCATGAGATTATAGGAGTTGTGAAAGATTTCAATTTTGCCTCGTTGTATACCAAGGTGACACCATTGGTACTGGCCATGGATGCCTCGATTCCTTTGAGTGGTGTCGAGAACATCAACATGGATAATTCACCCATGCCGAAATTAGTGATCCGGTTGCTGCCAGGTAATATAGCCGCTACGATGAGCGACATAAAATCAACCTGGACTCGCCTCACAGGCGAGGAAGAGTTTGCGTTCACTTTTGTGGATCAGGCGCTCGCTGCTCAATATCGCAATGACCAGAATTTGGGTAAGATTGTGAGCGTGGCAACGATTCTCGCCATGGTGATAGGAGGGATGGGCTTATTTGCGCTTGCATCCTTGGCCATGCAAAGCCGCACAAAAGAAATCAGCATTCGCAAAATTATGGGCGCCACCGAGCACTCATTGCTCATCTTGCTTTCAAAGGACTACATCTATTTGATAGGCATATCTTTATTATTGTCGGTGCCGATCACCTGGTATCTCATGGGCCAATGGTTGCAATCCTTTGAATACAGAATTGCAGTCGGTTGGGAGGTATTTGCGCTGGCAGGTGCTATTTCTCTATTAATTGCCATGCTGTCAATTAGCTACCATGCTTTCAAGACTGCCTGGACGCGACCGGCTGAAACATTAAAGTACGAATAGCCGTTGACGGAGCAAGGATTTTGCATTTCATTTGAAGGTTCAATGGTGGATGTTCGCATTGCCGGGCTTGATCTTATTTTCCATTGCCAATGGTTGTAAATGGAGAATCTCTTGCAACAGCATATGAGAATCCAGTGAAATCATTGAGGTATGAGTAGCCATCTTCTTATTTTTATCTGGAAAACGTGACTGTTTGAGCTAAGCTGACTTCTTATCTTTGCCTGAGGCACGACGGTTATCATTCATTTTTCTTAACTTTATAGGAGTAAAAAACGATGGGTCTGACAATTAGAAATTTTATTGTAAAACCATTCCATTCCTCTAAGCATAGGATGGAAGTTAATTTCATGATTGACTCCGGGGCGGTGTACAGCCTGGTTCCAAAGGCAGCTTTGGAAAGACTTGGCATTGCTCCACATAAGACAATGGATTTTTTTCTTGCTGATGGGACAAGAATTACCCGTCAGGTGGGGGATGCCTATTTTGAATATCAAGGTGAAGGCGGCGCAGCGCCCATAATTTTTGGAGAGGATGGAGATGAACCGTTGTTGGGCGCAACAGCGCTGGAGAGTTGTGGTTTGGTTTTGAATCCCTTTCGAAGAGAACTTTATCCGATGAGGATGGTGATGCTATAATTTCAGACTGAAATCCACAGAGGCCTTCGTGTTCTCCCATTCTATTGAGATAATCCCACCTTCAGGATTGGGTGTTATTGAAAATTTTAACTTTTCAACAAGACTTGATAACACTTCCATTTTCATGGGAACTCTCAAGGCATCAAAGGATGGTTCATAATCGGTTCCCCAGATTCCAGTCTTTTTATTAAACATGAGGGTCCATTGCCCCGGAGCTTCTTTGGGTAAAACGAACAAAGTGTACCTGCCAGAATCCAATCTTTGTCCATCAAAAGAAAGGGGAGTGTTGAGCGTAAATTCAGTTGCATCATTCGCCCCAGCCCTCCAAAACCTATTCCACGGTATTACGGAACCAAAGATCTTCCGGTTGCGCACGGATGGTTGCCAGTAATTGATGGTCATCTTGATTTTTCCATTCTTGTAGATTACGGTGTCACGTGTGGTGCGGGCCGGCATGATGCCATATTTCATCTGGCGGTCAATCTGTGCGTTGGTGAGGGAGTCGAAGTCCAGGTTTCTTATTACCCTCCCAGTAATGTTCAGGGAAGAACCCGTACCATCAATTGATTCTAGTTTGTTATTCTTGTCCAGAAGCAAGGCAATGGATCCCATCAGGGTGCTCCCTGCGATCAAAGAATTTTCTGACTTTCTCATGATAACGAATTTGCGTTTTCCGCCAGTAGTCGCAGAAAGCTGGGTTCCAACAAGCGAATCATTTATTGCCTTCGGTGCGTAAAACCCCCAATAAGGAAAAAGGTAGAATGAAATAATGCCCCCGTCATTGGCGACAATGCAAGTGCCGGAGTACTTTGTCCGAGAAGAGAGTCCACCCTCTTGCACCTCGATAAAAGTCGAATCCTGGGTGGTTGTAATGGTGGTCTCCTGGTTTGGTATTAATTCTCCTGTTGCTGACACTTTATATGCGGAGGAAGTCATGCTCTTTAAGTGACCATCGGAAGAAAAAATTCCACGGCCTTCGATGATGGAAATCCCGCTGGGCCTGAATATTACTTTTGTGCGAAAGCTATCGCCATTTATCTCGAACCTTTGTATGGCCGTCGTGTCCGTTCCAAGCATGACGATCAGGGTTCCGGAATCTTTATTCTTTATAGGTTCTTGTTTGGTAAGGCACGCTGAGGTGATAAGACATAGGATAAGATAAGGAGCGAAGTGGTGAATGAATTTCATTTTTATCAACATCATTTTTCAGCCGACAAAAGTACTGATTTCTGCATGAAATTAGCCTTGCTTCATTCCTGGTGAAGTCTGGAAATCGAGCTAATTATCCAGCTGATCACATCTTAGATAACAGTTGTGCCACACTTTGCTTTTCCAGATTTATTAGATGCTTTGTTACGCGGTCGGTGAACCCATTTACCTGGCTCAGATCCTGGCCCCAGAAAGATGTGTTGGCCAGCGTCTTGTGTGCAACGTCCTCCAATGATTTTGTTTTCCATACATCGCTGAAAAACTTTAGAATATCAGCTGTATCATTCACGGGTATGACTTCTCCATGCCATTCGCCTTTATAAAATCGTATCAGCGTTGCCAGGGAGAATATGAGTCGGTCGGGGAGTTGCCGCTTGATCTCAATGTATTTCAGCACAGAGGGCAGCACCCTGACTTTATATTTTGAGATCGAATTCAGTGCGATGCTCATCAATTCGTGTTTGATAAACGGATTTTGAAACCGTTCGATCACATCATTCGCAAACTGCTGCAGTTCCTCCTTGGGTAGATCAAGGGTAGGGATGATTTCTTCAAATATGGCGTTACGAAGAAAATCGCCCGTGATCGTATCTTCAACTGATTCTCTTACCGTGCGAAAGCCGTTTAAGTATGCTACTGGCACCAGTGCAGTATGCGCACCATTCAGTATCCTCACCTTCCGTGTGCGATAGGGGGTGAGATCATTGACAAACTTTACCTGCAAGCCTGCTTTGTCTGTCGGGAAGGCCTTTTGAACATCGGGGCTTCCCTCAATCACCCAAAGATGAAAAGGTTCGGCCATGACTACCAAATTGTCTTCATAACCGGTTGCCTTCTGAATTTCTTCAATGGTATCTTTTGGGAAGCCAGGTACAATGCGGTCTACCAGGGTGTTGCAGAACGTATTGTGTTGAAGGATCCAGTTCTTAAAACCTTCCGGCAAGTTCCAATGTGCTATATATTGTAAAATTGTTTTCTTTAAGTTCTCGCCATTTTTCTCAATGAGTTCACAAGGCATCAAAGTGAGCCCAGAGGACGGTGCACCGTTGAAGAATTGATACCGGTGGTGGAGGAAGACTGTTAATTTGCCCGGGAATGTTGTGGGAAGGACTTTCGGATCAAGATCACTTTCACTAAAAGTGATTCCCGCCTCCGTGGTATTTGAAACAATAAACTTTAGGTTGACATTCTCTCCAGCATTCAGATATGATTGGAAATTTTCAAATGGATTGATCACTTCGGCCACGGCAGTAATGAGGCGGCTTTCCTGAGATTGGTGGCCTCCCTGAATTCCATTCAACACAACATGATACAGACCATCCTGAGCATTGACCGCCTTACCCATGCCATGTTCAATGGGCTGGATGATCTGAATGTCTCCGTTGAAGTCTGTTTTCTCGTTCATGATATCGATCATCCAGTCGACGAATGCCCGAAGAAAATTCCCTTCTCCAAATTGTAAGACCTTAATTGGGCGGGTTTGTTTTTCGTCAGCGGTCTGACGATTCAGTTTCTTCAACATGTTCTTAAGTGTGAAAGGTAAGTCTTGATTGGGAGGTATGCTTAGGTTAAACGGGTAGTTCGTTGCCTTGGAAAGTCATTAACTCACTTTATCATGCTTGGAGCAACAGGATCCATATCGCTGTAGTCCAGGTTCTCTCCAGCCATTCCCCAAATGAATGAGTAGTTGCTCGTCCCCGCACCGCAATGAATTGACCATGGGGGGGAAATCG
>JAYVRH010000223.1:0-2078 GCA_043776495.1 Cyclobacteriaceae bacterium | reverse complement strand
ATAACAAGGAACCCCCCACTTCAATTCTTCAGTCAGCCCACAGTCAAGAATGATCGTTCTCAATTTCTCCAATTCATTCTGCCACTTTCCTGCCTTGCCGCCTGGCAGGTTGGCTTTACTAAAATAAAAATCAACTTTTGGATTCATTTTTTTAGTTACTTGATTTGGTCATTCTGTTCTCAATGGAATTGGTTAGTGTACCATGTTGTCCATTACTCTTTCGCCCCAAGGCATGAGCCACCACGTTTTGTGTTTATGTAGTAGGCTTTTGAAAACGTCATTGTCCCAGGTAACCAAACGCGGAACGAAGATAAAACTTATAGCTTACTCTTCTCCCCACCATTGAAACATTTTATTGGCAGTAGTAGGGCCCTTGTCTTCACTTCATTCGAAGCCGTGTCTTTTGTCCTTCGGCCTTAGTCAAATTAACACCAATCTTCTAGTCAGTCAGATATAATACCATAATATTAACTTACTTTGAACACCAATCCGATTGCTATGATGTCTTCTATAATTAAACTCGTCTTCCGCAATTTTTCAAGAAATCTTTCTTACTCTTTCATTGCCATGAGTAGCCTCGTTGTGGGTATTACTACCTCTATCTTAATGTTTGTGTGGGTTGGTTATGAGTATGGGTACGACAGTTCCCTGCCTGATAGAGAAAGAATATATGCCTTGATGACAAATGATTTGGTGGAAGGAGAAATTGTAACACAAGAAGGCAATACTGCAAAACTCATGGATTTTTTCACGCATGAGTTGCAAGAGATTGAATCCGCAACAAGAATTAAGAACGCGCAAGGGGTATTAGCGAATGGGGAGAAGTCCGTGCAAAAAGAAGGAGTGTATGCAGATACCAGCTTCTTTGCAGTTCATCCCTCCTTTTTGCTCTCTGGCGATGCCGCTAAACCCTTGCCAGATAATCACTCTATTGCTATTTCAAAAAAGCTTGCCGATCTTCTCTTTGTCAACGCTGATGCGTTAGGGAAAACAATTATCATTGATCACAAAAATGAATTTATCGTTTCTTCCGTTTACACTCCATTTCCGGATAACAGTAGTTTTAATTACATAAATTATGTTTTGCCATACCACTCGGAATTAAGAGCGGCTGATGAATGGGTGAATTACGATTTGAAATTATATGATCCTGCCTCACGTGAAAAGGTGGAAAAACAAATCGATAAGAAATTCTCAGAGCTTTTCAATAATAATAATTCAAAAGCATTTCTAATTAGCCTGGAAGATTGGCGCTTGCACTGGAATTTTGAAAACGGAAAGATTTCTGGTGGTCGAATTGAGTATATCATTATTTTCTCGATTACCGGAATCTTCATACTAATTATGGCTTGCATTAACTACATGAATATTTCTACGGCTCGAGCTACCAAACGAACTCGCGAAATCGGGGTGCGTAAAATGACAGGAGCCACACAGCAAGTATTGATTCGGCAATTCATGACAGAGAGCATGATGTTAACATCGATTGCTTCATTGATATCGCTCATTCTGGCATATATGCTGTTGCCTTTCTTTAATCAACTCATCCGCACAAATCTTTCTATTTCGTTTGCTGATCCTATTTTGTGGATTGGTCTCTTGTGTATTTCAGTTTTAACAACGGTGATGGCGGGCGGTTATCCTGCTTTCTTGCTATCGTCTTTTAAGCCGGCTGTTGTGTTAAAGGGGAATCTATATTCAGGTTTAAGTGGAGCAGGTCTGCGAAAGACATTGGTTATTTTTCAATTGGCATTGTCGGTTATTATTATTTTCTGTGCACTCATTATGTGGCAGCAAACTGACTATCTGTTGAAGAAAGATGTTGGCTACGACAAACACCGCGTCATTAACATCTGGCTGGACGGAGTTCAACGTAATGCTCTCGATAATCTTAGGTCATCCATATTGACGCATACATCCATCGAAGCGGCTGCCATTAGTGGGGCAAGTCCTATGGAGGTAAATGGATACGCAGAATGTAATCGGGTAGCATCACCCTTTTCGAGTCCGTTATTATTCTACGGCGCCAATATTGATGCAAATGTGTTGAGTACTTTAAATTTTAAGATTGCGCAAGG
>JAYVRH010000222.1:0-6694 GCA_043776495.1 Cyclobacteriaceae bacterium | reverse complement strand
AAGAATTCACCTGATAGGTTGGGAAGAACTTTTCATTATCACCTGGAAGATGGAACGTTGGTGACAGGTGGCGCGACCAACAACGGAGCCGTTCTTGTTCAATGGTTTGCTGAGAAGATTCTGAAAGAAAAGGTGGATGTAAAATCTTTTGGTGAGCGGGCGAGCACGGTAGCAGCAGGATCAGAGGGCCTGATTTTTGTGCCCTACCTCCTGGGAGAGCGGGCGCCCGTGTTTGATTCAGACGCTGCAGGTGTTTTTTTTGGTATTCGACAGCTCCATTCTCAGGAGCATTTTATGAGGGCGCTGTTGGAAGGCGTTGGCTTTGCACTCCGATCCATTGCCGAAATTGTAGAAGCAAACTCTGGAGGCTATGATAAAGTAGTGGCGAGTGGTGGCTTTATCAAGTCTCCGCATTGGGTGCAAATCATCTCCGACATCTTTGGAAAAGAGTTCATCGTCCGGGGAACGGAAGATGCTTCAGCACTCGGTGCCTCATTGATTGGATTTAAAGCGATGGGTATCGCAACGGATTTTAAGTTCTCACAGGAACGCGTATACCATCCCGACCTGGATATTCACAAGAAATACAGTCAATATTTTTCTGTATATAAGAATCTATATCCTCATCTTTCAGCAGATTTTCAAATACTTAAGCAAATAACAAACCCATAATTATGTCTTTACTGATTGTTGCAGGCTGTATTCTGTTCTTATTGGTTTTGATATTGCTGAAACTGAATCCGCTGCTGGCCTTGTTGATTGTGTCGATCCTTGCCGGACTTTTGCTTGGGATTGAACCGGACAAGGTCATCAAAGCCATTCAAACCGGCGTGGGAGACACGTTGGCTGGATTGGCGCTCGTGCTGGGCCTGGGGGCTATGTTTGGAAAGATGATTGAAATCAGCGGTGCCGCCCGCCAGATTAGTGACGCATTGGTTAGAAAATTTGGGAAGGAGAGATTGCCGTGGGCCATGATGCTCACCGGTCTCGTGGTAGGCATTCCACTATTTTATAACGCAGGATTTGTAATCCTGATTCCCCTGGTGTTTTCAATTGCGCAGACTTCACAGGTTCCATTGTTGTGGATTGCTATTCCGATGGCTGCTTCGTTGTCAGTCACTCATGGATTTCTTCCGCCTCATCCGGGACCTACAGCCATTGCTTCTATTTTTAAGGCGGACCTTGGAAAGACATTGTTGTATGGTTTGCTGTTAGCGCTTCCGATCGTCGTTGTCGCAGGCCCTCTCTTCGGAAACTTTGTGAAGAGAATGAAAACGGGGGCAATCATGTCTGCTCCAACGGTTGATGTCATTGAAGACCCACCTTCAGTCATGCTTAGTTTTAGCCTTGCGATATTTCCGGTTTTATTAATTTCTTTGGCCACGTTTGGCAAGAGTTTCCTGGGATTTAATAGTCCCTTTATTGCACTACTAGGCGAACCTGTTTTTGCCCTTTTGTTGGCCCTTCTGTTGGCGTGTTATTTTTTGGGAAAAAGAAGGGGATTGTCGCTTCCGAAAATGATGGGGTTCCTGCAAGATTCAATTTCAAGCATTGCGATGATCATGATGGTCATTGCGGCAGGTGGCGGATTCAAGCAAGTTCTGATTGACAGTGGCGTGGCCAAAGAGGTCGCGATGACTGCCTCTCATCTATCATTGTCACCATTGGTGCTTGCCTGGTTGATTGCAGCGTTGGTGCGGGTGTCTGTGGGTTCTGCTACCGTGGCGGGTCTGATGGCTGCGGGAATCGTTTCTTCGCTCGCACAAGGCCCGGGGGTACAACCCGAACTGATGGTCCTTAGTGTTGGAGCCGGCAGCCTGATGTTCTCTCATGTGAATGACACCGGCTTCTGGATGTTTAAGGAGTATTTCAATTTAACACTAAAGCAAACTTTTCTTTCATGGAGCATCATGGAATCCATTGTATCAATTCTTGGATTGGCAGGTGTGTTGATTTTGAATTCTTTGTTCTCGGTTTGAGTTTAGCACCGATTCAAAATGTTACGCTGAGCACTTTCATCTCAGAGTTTCTCATTACTTTGATTGGTACGGTTTGCCCCTTTTCAAATTTTCCTAAAGCATCCATGTAAGTCTGAATGTCTTTGATCGTCAGATCACCAATTTCAATAATTAAATCCCCTGTCAAAACACCGGCCTTTTGTGCGGGCTTGCCTTCGCTGACACCATCCACCTTCAAGCCTTTTTCATCCGATGAGTAGCTGGGCATTACCCCCATGGTAACTTTAAATTCTCGAGAGCCACCCATCGACCTGTTCTTGGTAGCAAGAAAGGCCAGCTTGGGCTGACCGTCAACTGCCTCAATCAGTTTGATAATCATGTTCAGGATATTTGTTTCTCCTTCAAAGTTGACTTTTTCCAAATCATCAGAAGGCTTATGATAGTCGCTGTGCGAACCGGTAAAAAAATGCAAGACGGGAATATTTTTCAAATAGAATGACGTGTGGTCAGAAGGGCCCATTCCAGATGAATCGGTTTTGATCGGCACCTCATCCGTACTAAGTTTCTTTAAGATCGTCTCCCATGCGGCACTGGTGCCCGATCCGCTTACAGTCAGGCCGCTAGTGGTGTTCAGCCGGCCAATCATGTCCAGGTTAATCATAAAATCGGCTTTGGCAAGATCAAACGTGGGATGCTCTGCAAAATATTTTGACCCATAAAGTCCAAGCTCCTCACCTGAGAAAGAGATAAAGAGAAAATTGTTTCTTTCCTTGACATTGTTCGTTTTAAAATATCGTGCAAGCTCAATTACCCCAGCTGTACCAGAAGCATTGTCATCAGCGCCATTGTGAATTTTTCCTTGTGGATTGGCATCCAGCGAGCTTCCTTGATAGCCTAAACCGAGGTGGTCGTAATGTCCACCGATGATAATTGTATTGAGTGCTTTATTATCAATATAACCAATGACATTGTACGCCGTACCCTCAGCGCCAGATCCATGGATCCCGGACTTAAAAGGAAACTTTTGGGTAAACAATCTATTATCCCCTTTAGGCTCCAGACCAAGAAGTTTAAATTGATTTTGAATATATGTGAGTGCCAACTTTTCTCCTGCTGTACCGGTGCCCCTACCTTCCAGTGAGTCGTTGGAAAGTACTTTGATATGTTGCTGTACTCTGTTGACATCAATTTGTGCAGTGCACTGGAAGCTGAACACAGTAAAGACTGAAGCAATAAGGATTGGTATTTTCATTTTTGAATTTGTTTGCTTTTATTTTTCAAGTTCACCCTGGAGACGATTTGTGATCTGGCAATCAATTTATCTATAATTTACAAAGTAAGATTGAATTCGAATGGAATTCTGCCAAAGCCATGAGTATTCTTGCTCTTCGCAATGGAATAGTTTATTTTTGATTAAACCGGAAGATTCTTATGCCACCCATCAAACTTGCGCTGCTCACGGATTTTTCATCATTATCGAAGGTGGCAATGAAATTTGCCCTCAAGATGGCCGCTCCGCTAGGGGCAGAGTTCACCATTCTGAATATTGTACGGATCGAGGGCATACCCAAAGCAAATCTGAGGCTCAAGCAAATTGAAAAAAATCTGGTTAAGATTGCCGAAGAGGAGGGGGAGTTATTGATCAAGGAGCTGCGCAATGAAGTAAAGGGAAATTATAAGTTACAATTTACTGCGATCCGCTCGCATACGGTTGCTGAAATGGTGACTCGATTCGTAGCCAAAAATCCGGTCAATATGGTCGTGATGGGTTCTCGCGGGGCCTCTGCAATGAAAAAAGCGAGAATGGGTGGAACTGCTGTCTCAGTAATCGACGACTGCAAGGTGCCCGTCCTCGCCATTCCCGATTTAGCGCAATATAGAAACCTCCAACACCTCGTCTATGCATCTGATCTGAAACAGATCGAAAAGGAATTGGATATTGTAATTGAATTCGCTCAAATATTTGGTTCCCATGTCCACATGATCCATGTAGTGCCGGCAATCGATAAGAAAGTAGAAGCGTCAAGGATTGTGGTGGAGGAAATTATCAAGAAGAAGGATTATCAAAAGCTTGACTTTAAGTTGATTGTCAATGACGATATCCCCATTGCCATCGACAAATACATTAAGGAAACAAAGGCCGATCTGCTCACCACATTTACTCATCATCTATCCTTGTACGAGAAGCTATTTGCTCGAAGCGTGACACGCACATTAGCCTACCTGGGAACCATCCCGTTGCTGGCCATCAAGCGGAAGTAATTGCAGGCTGAATTATTATTCCTTCGCACTTAAAAAACCCCGCAGTTTCAAAGGCATGATACAAAAGTGCCGAGCCTGCTTGACAGGCCCAAACTCCTCTGTTGATGTTGCGATGCCTTATCCATTTCCTCGCTTGACAATAAAATATCGGTAGAAGGATAGCCCCACAATTGTCAGGCAACAAAGCAAGACAAAAAGTTTTTCAGCATCCAGCCAATCGATGGGGCGGTCCTCGAGTTTTGGATCTGTGATGACACTGTGAAGGATCAACGGCACGGCGGCGAAGTAAGAAGTGAAGTGCAATGCGCGCCAGAGCGAAAGCTGAATCCTGTCTTTGTAGTACGAACTAATCACCACCGCGCCAATCATATAAAGCGCCACAGAGCCGAATGTATTTGCAAGGGGCTGGTGTTCAGTCCACGCGGGCAGCAACAAGTCGCTCCAGGTAAAACCTGACTTTGGATCCAACGGAATTAAAATGATGTGAAGAAGAATGGTGATGGCCGCCGCATAGCCTGTGAATTTGTGCAATTGAAGAAAGTTAAGTTGGTAGGGCAATTTATAAGACACGTTTGACCAAATGCAGATGCCCACCAAAAAATTGACCGCCAGGGCCCCCAACGCCACCATGCCGATGATCCCTGATAATTCTATTGTTTCCACAGTTTATAATTTTTGATTTGTTCAAAGTTAATCGTGTAAGAAATTGTCTGGAAACCGCTTATAGAAAACCGCAATCACTAATTGGGAGCCTGTTGCCTACTGCCTTTGTCCACTGCCCACTTGTAAGATCATACATCTAATAGGAGTTGATAAAAGGCCAATCAACTACCCCTTTTACTCCAATAAAAATAGAATGGAACGCCGGTAAGCATAAGACCCAGGCCGAGCAACGCCTCCCGTGGTTTCCCAATCAGGGTAATGATCACCAGGAAAACACAAAAAAGAATAAACAATCCCGGTACGATAGGGTACCCCCATGCTTTATAAGGTCGTGGAGCATCCGGCATTTTGTACCGGAGGATGAAAACACCCAATGCGGTGGCTCCATAAAATATAAATGAAGCAAATACCAGCATGTCGGTAAGCTGGTCAAAACTTCCGGAGAGCACTAACAGGCTGGCCCAGATGGCCTGAATCAAAAAAGCCTTGGAGGGTGTATTGTAAGTAGGGTGGATGTAGGCGGCCCATTTGAAAAACATTCCTTCGCGTGCCATCGCATAGTAGAGACGGGGTGGCATTAACGCCGTGGTATTGGTGGCACCAAACGTTGTGAGAAGAATCAGCAAGGAAATAAACAATATGCCCGGACTCCCAAGGAAGTGACCCACCACAGATACTGCTGCAATGCTGTTTTGAGTTTTGCTGAGGTTAACAATCTGATCGATTGGAAGGACGAACAGATAAGTGAAGTTAATGCTCGTGTACACAACGATCACAAACAAAACACCAAAGACGAGTGCCAGCGGCAGGTTACGGTTTGGATTTTTTATTTCTCCACCGAGATATCCGGTCGTCGCCCAGCCCTCATAAGCCCAAAAGGCTGCGAGCATGGCCGCGAACATACTTTGAATGAAGCCACTGTCATACCATGGTCGTTCAACAAATCCGGCAGCAGGGGTTTGAAGATTTTGAAAACTCCCGCCGCCGATGGTGAGACCCAAAATAATGATCAACAAAATGCTGATGGTAACTAAATATAATATCACCCGGCTCAAACCTTCACCGCCCTTGAGTCCACGATAATTGATGTAGCTCAGCACAGCAATAAGTCCAATGGTTAACATCTTGACGCCAAAATTGTCAAAGGGAGTGAATATGCCGAAGAGAGAAATCTCCGCAATAGACGCCGGCAGCTGCGGCAATGAAACAAGGGAATTGAATGATTGTCCAAACACATATCCAATGGAGGCGAGGGATGCAGACCGAATCACCGTAAAAGAGGACCATCCATAAAGGAAAGCGAAGAACCGATTATAAATCTTGCGATAGTAAACATACTCACCGCCTGAGTCAGCAAGCATGCTGGCGATCTCAGCATTGCTAAGCGCACCACATAAGGTGATAAGACCCGCCAGCACCCAACAAGTCAATACCAGCCCTGGCGACAATAACTCCACCGACATCGGGGCTACTTTTTTGTAGATCCCTGATCCGATCACCGAGCTTACCGTGAGAATGAATGCTGAGAATAGTCCAAGGGATGGGATGAGGCGGCCTTGGGGCTTGGGTTGGGATGACATGCGGCGTTAAGATGCGAAGATTAAATTAAAGGAAGGTGAAACACTTGGATTTAATCGTCCGTTGATTAACTTTGAAAATAAAAGTACTTTTAAATGAAAAATGACCAGACATTCGAAAAGGACCTGGCTTCCATACGCCAGTTGATGGAGCGGTCGGTGAAATTCATTTCACTCAGCGGTTTATCTGGCATCCTTTCGGGTTTTTATGCTTTGATTGGTGCAAGTGTTGCC
>JAYVRH010000221.1:0-2079 GCA_043776495.1 Cyclobacteriaceae bacterium | reverse complement strand
GGAAGCATGTACACTTTGTTTTCGTACTTTCCTTTGTTATTCCAAAGTTCCAACTGGGCCAAGGTTTGGTTGGTGAATGAGTTGGACATCACAAATGAAGGGTGGCCAGTGGCGCAACCTAAGTTCACCAAACGACCTTCGGCCAATAAAATAACCTGGCGTCCGTTCTTCAATGTATACAAATCTACCTGAGGCTTCACCTCGTCTTTGGATGCATTCTTATTTAACCACGCGACATCAATTTCATTATCAAAATGACCGATGTTACAAACGATGGTCTTGTCCTTCATCTTCTCAAAATGACGACCTAGTACAATTCCAAAGTTACCGGTAGCGCTCACCACGATGTCGGCATCTTTTACCACATCATCCATTTTCTTCACAGCAAAACCATCCATCGCAGCCTGCAACGCACAGATGGGGTCAATCTCTGTAACGATCACTCTGGCGCCAGCGCCACGGAGGGAAGCGGCAGAACCTTTACCAACATCTCCATATCCGGCAACGACTGCTACTTTTCCTGCCATCATCACATCGGTAGCCCTGCGGATGGCATCCACCAGCGACTCCTTACAGCCGTACTTATTATCAAACTTAGACTTCGTCACTGAGTCATTGATATTAATCGCTGGCAACGGAAGTTTTCCATTGTTCATTCTTTCTACGAGCCGGTGCACGCCAGTAGTGGTCTCTTCAGAAATTCCACGAATTCCTGCTATCAACTGTGGATTTCTATCCAGCACCATGTTTGTAAGGTCACCGCCGTCATCCAGAATCATGTTCAGAGGCTTGCCATCCTTGAATGCATATAGGGTTTGTTCTATGCACCAGTCAAATTCCTGCTCATTCATTCCCTTCCAGGCAAACACCGGAATGCCCGCTTTTGCTATGGCCGCTGCAGCGTGATCCTGCGTTGAGAAAATATTACATGAAGACCAGGAGACTTCTGCCCCAAGTTCTTTCAGTGTTTCGATTAGTACGGCTGTTTGGATGGTCATGTGTAAACAACCGGCGATGCGGGCATCTTTCAATGGCTTACTTTGGCCGAATTCCTCCCGCAATGCCATGAGTCCAGGCATCTCAGCTTCTGCCAATTTGATCTCTTTTCTGCCCCAATCGGCCAACGAAAGGTCTTTTACTTTGTATGCTGTCTTTTCTGCTACCATATTTTTTTTGTTTTGAACGCGCAAAAATAAGATAATGACTCAAGAAATCAATCAATATTTTAGCATCCGATCGTCTAACTTTCAATGGATTGGGTCTAGCCGCCCTGATCTATTTGGATTTAATCAATTCCTCCTCTTTAATCACGGCGGTCCAGACGCTTTTTACGCCATTATCCATCCGAGTCCAGATCGGCGTAATCACACCAGCGTGGGCAACGACATTGATGTAGTCGCTGAAGGGCTTTGATGCCACGGGTACAAAAGGTGTATCACTGATTTTAGTCTCCCTAAATACATTTCCGCCATCGGTGGAGTAAGCGAGGTATACATCTGTCTGCAGGTCATCATATGCACGGCGATCATAATAAACAATGTAGATGTTACCCGTTGTTTGGTCCACCGTAATCCAGGGCATGAACTGGTGTTTACCTGGACCATCACTGTTGATACGAATTGGCGCAGTCCAATTGTCCCCACGGTTGACGGAGCGAAGGAACCATATATCCGTATCATTTTCACCATTTTTTTGGTCGGCATGAACGATGTATAAATTTCCATGTGTCCTGCTTGGGCTGTTGTTCACCATCAAGACAGGTCTGTCATTAAATCGATTGAGTCCGGGAATGTTGATTACCCCTGCATTCGCCTCCTTTGCCATTGCAAGATCATTGGACAGCCAGGTTTCTCCACCATCATAAGATCTGTCAAAAAAGATGATCCCTCCGGTCGCCCACGTTGCGAAAAGTGTTCCATCCATGGCCACCGCGGTCATCGAAGCCGAAGTCGAATTCCCATCATCCATACAATCACCAGGTGTCTGGTTTAGTTGAAGGGGCTTACTCCATTTGCCGCCTGCATTTGTGGACACGCTAAATAAGATGTTTGAATGACAATTGGGATCCTTTAATCCGTA
>JAYVRH010000220.1:0-2085 GCA_043776495.1 Cyclobacteriaceae bacterium | reverse complement strand
GGTTTCAAAAATTTTCCCGTGAAGCTGGCTGGGTTTTTAGACACTTCTTCCGGGGTACCTTTTGCAATGATGCGGCCACCACCGGCACCTCCCTCAGGACCCAAATCCACAATATAATCGGCCGATTTGATTACATCCATGTTGTGCTCTATCACCAAAACAGTATTGCCTTTATCCACCAGTTTTTGAAGTACGTCCAACAAATGGCTAATATCCTGAAAATGCAAACCGGTAGTAGGCTCATCTAAAATATATAATGTTTTCCCGGTGTCACGCTTAGAAAGTTCCGTTGCTAACTTTACTCTCTGTGCCTCGCCACCCGACAACGTAGTTGCATGCTGCCCTAATGAAATATACCCCAAACCAACTTCACTAAGTGTCTGAATCTTTCTTAAGATGCGATGCTGGTTTTCAAAAAAATTAACCGCCTCCTCCACGGTCATGTCAAGTACATCAGAAATTGACTTGCCTTTAAATCTCACTTCAAGAGTTTCACGATTGTACCGCTTGCCTTTGCATGTCTCGCATGGCACATATACATCGGGCAAAAATTCCATTTCAATCAATCGCAGACCTGCACCCTCGCAGGTTTCGCAGCGGCCACCTTTTACATTGAATGAAAACCGTCCTGTTTTATAACCCCGGATTTTTGCTTCCGGCATCTGGGAAAATAAATCGCGAATGTCGGTGAACACACCTGTATAAGTAGCCGGGTTCGAGCGTGGTGTGCGACCAATCGGAGACTGATCGACCTCAATTACTTTATCAATAAGTTTAAGCCCTTCTACCTTCTTGTAGGGCAGTGGCTCTGTGCGTGAATTAAAAAAGTATTGATTTAAAATCGGGAATAAGGTTTCATGAATGAGGGTTGACTTGCCACTACCTGAAACCCCCGTAATGGATGTGAATGTTCCTATGGGAATTTCAAGGTCAACGTTCTTAAGATTGTTACCCGTTGCTCCGGTGAGAGAAAGTTTTTCCCCACTTCCTTTTCTTCGTTCCTTCAAATATGGAATACTCATTTTACCACTCAGGTACTTAGCCGTGGTGCTATTGCTTTTCAAAAATGTTTCGGGATCGCCTTGTGCAACTACAGAACCCCCATGTCTTCCTGCGCCTGGCCCAATATCAATAATGTAGTCCGATTCGAGCATCATCTCTTTGTCGTGTTCCACAACAATCACAGAGTTGCCTAAATCACGCAGGTCTTTCAGCGCTTTGATCAGCTTTGCATTATCACGCGCATGTAGACCAATACTCGGCTCATCCAGAATATAAAGTACTCCTACGAGTTGAGTTCCTATTTGTGTCGCCAGGCGTATCCGCTGTGCTTCGCCTCCACTCAAGGTGCGGAGTGGTCTGTTGAGGTGTAGATAATCCAGACCAACATCAAGCAAGAAGCCGATGCGTTTACGGATTTCTTTTAATACCTCTTTAGCAATCATATTTTGCTTTTCATCGAGGCGGCTCTCTAACCCATTGAACCACTTTTTCAAGTCGGTAATGTTTAGCTCAGCCAACTCCGATATGTTTTTACTATCAATCTTAACGTGCAGCGATTCTTTCTTTAATCTCGCGCCATGACAATCAGGACATACTTTAACAACAGTAAAATCTTCGACCCACTTACGAATAGCTTCCGAGCCTTCATCTTTTTGTTTCTGCAAAAAATTAATGATGCCTTCAAACTTCGTATTCCATTCCGTGCCTGGATATTTTACTGAAGCCACGGCTACCGGTTCATCATCGCCATACAATAAAACTTTGATCGCCTCCTTCGGAATATCTTTAATCGGTGTGGTGAGCGTGAGTTTATATTTCTTCAGTATTGCTTCTACCTTTTTGAAAATCCAGATGTCGCGATATTCTCCCAAGGGCAAAATGCCTCCGCGACTGATGCTCAATTTTTTATCAGGCATGATGGAGTCTTCTGTGATTTCTTCAATTGCCCCTAAGCCTGTGCAAGTTGGGCAAGCTCCGTAGGGAGAATTAAAAGAAAAATTATTTGGAGCAGGCTCATCATACGACAATCCTGTTTTAGGGTCCATCAGAAAACGAGAGAAATGATGGACTCTGCCATTTTCT
>JAYVRH010000219.1:0-6722 GCA_043776495.1 Cyclobacteriaceae bacterium | reverse complement strand
ACTGCCGGATTGACTTCGGTTTTCCGGGTAAATTCAGGATCAGAGTCTTGTTGCGCAATCCGGCCGTTTGCCGCGAAAGGATGGCCGTAGGCACATATTTCAGGCTTTCGGACCGCATTAATTCACCAAATCCAGGCATCATTTTGTCACACACAGCTTCAGTCGCTTCCGGGGTCACATCCCGTAAGGAAGGTCCGGTGCCACCGCAGGTGACGATCAGACAGCACCCTTTGGTGTCGGCCATTTCGATGAGGGTTTGCTCTATGATTGGCTTCTCATCCGGTATGACTGAATACACCTTCTCCCAGGGGCTGATGAGATATTCTGTCAAGGCGGCGATGATTGCTTTGCCCGGAAGGTCTTCGTAAATACCCTGACTGGCGCGGTCGGAGACGTTGATAATACCGATATAAATCATGAAGGATTTGGTTGTTGGGTGAGTTTGTGCGGCGATGGCGAGTCGAATAATTTTAGAAGCATCATGGAGTTCATAAATTTAATAATTCCATTTCAATTTGTTAGGTAACATAATCATTGGAATATCTTCGTGGCCCCCGACGCGTCGGGGTGCCGCTTCGAATTTAACTACGAAATGAAAGTCGACGAATCTTGATAAACAAATTAAGAGACGCTGGACAATTGGCACTTTAAACTGCGAATGTAGGTCGCGGTATTTTTGCTGAGACATCAAAAAACCGCGAAGACCCGCCAAGATTAACCGGAGCATGGTAATCTTTATAAATGGTTTATCTTGAATTTGATATTTTCTGATCTTCCCTTCTTATAGACCATTCTTCCTTGAGCTTTTCCTTTTCTCATTTCTTTCTGCTGGACGGAAGGCAGCGCAATAATTTCTGTGCAAGCGACGGAGCAACATCCGTTAAATTTCCGGGCGCATTCTTCGCACTGAATGAATAGCAGGTGGCAGGCTTCATTCTTACAATTTGTGTGAGTATCACAAGTTTCTCCACATTGATGGCATACACTTATGACTTTATTGGATATGCGTTCCCCAAGGCGTTCATCAAATACAAAGTTTTTACCTTCGAATTTGTTTTCCAGATTTTGTTCGTTCACCTGACGTGCATATTCAATAATACCGCCATCCAGTTGGAAGACATTCTTGAAACCGCGGTGCTTCATCCACGCGCTCGCTTTTTCGCATCGAATGCCCCCCGTGCAATACATCACAATGTTCTTGTCCTTTTTGGTCTCCAATAGTTTCTCTACCACCGGCAGGGCTTCTTTAAAAGTATCAACATCGGGACAGATTGCATTTTGAAAATGTCCTACTTCGCTCTCATAGTGGTTGCGCATGTCCACGATCAGCGTTTCTGGGTGACTGGTAAGCTCGTTGAACATTGCTGCGTTTACATGGATGCCTGAATCGGTCACATCAAATCCCTCGTCGGTGAGTCCGTCAGCAACAATTTTTTTCTTGACTTGAATTTTAAGTATGAAAAAAGATTTGCCGTCATCTTCAATGGCAATATTTAAACGGACGCCGTTTAGAAAATCAATTCCGTACAGCGCTTCTTTGAAAGATTCGAACTTTTCTTTTATGACACTGATTTGTGCGTTGATACCTTCTTTTGCCACATAGACGCGTCCAAGTACACCCAAAGCAGACCATGCTTGATAGATGTGGTCCCTGAATTCCTTTGGGTTAGAAATTTTTTGATACCTATAAAACGACAACGTCAATCTGCTTTGCGGGGTAGAATGCAACTGATGTTTAAGAGTGTGTTTGTCAATCTGATTGTGAAGAGCCTTCATAATTAAGAGGCAAAAATAAAGCTTAATCAGTGAACCACCAATCCTGCCAATGACAACAATCAATGGACTATTTCAGTTGAAGTGCATTTTCTTAGTTCCCTTGCTGATTCTAATATCATTCCGTACTAAAACTAAATAGCCGTACGTAATTCAAAATTTTCACGCAAAGCCGCAAAGAAATCACAAAGCTTGTCCGAATAATAAATCCAAAGTTATAAGTCTTCCTACAAGGCACCTTTGCGTCTCCTATGCGTGAACCCTTCCTCATATTTGGTTTGGTCCAAATGTCATGCACAATTGGTATCGCACCTTGGGAGCGATAGATTGCTCGGATTGATAGCAAGCGATCGTTGGTGGCACTTACCTATTTGTGGTAGAGGCTTTTAATTGTCCTCGAAGTAACAAGTTGTACTCCTCACATGTCAGATACCCATGCTTGCTGCAATAGGGACAAGTTTTATAGGTTTCGCCGAAGTAGTCTTTTTTTATGATCACGGTTGTCCCTGTACAAACAGGGCATGTAACTTTGCCAGTAGGACCACAGTCAATATTATAGTCTTGAGAAAGGATTTCAGCGGCTTTCAAAGACTCCGACTGCCGCTCCACAAGAAGTGCCTCTTCTGCCTTCTTCAACCACACAGTTGCTTCGCTGGAATATGAACCCGTAGTACCTTTGAGTTGAAGGTATTTATTCAACCAGTCAATGCTTTGTTTATTCTTGCCGAGGTAGAATGAATTTTTTCCAAAGGAAAAAGTCAAGTCGGAGGGAATACTCTTCATATTGCTCAGGGCATAGCGCAATTTTTCGTCGGCCCGCTCATATTCGCCACGTTCCATCAACACGATTCCCGAATCAAGCTGCATTCTTACGTAACGATCTCTCTCAAATTCTTTTTGTTGCTCGAGCATCCGAATTTTTTCTTTTTCCGCTTCCTGAGCAAAAGAAGCAGTGAAAAACAAAAGGAAGAATATGCTAAGGCAATGCTTCATGATTGAAATCTTTTCTTATCTAATCCGAGCCATTCAAGAGTGGCGTTGGAGAAAATATCTTCTTTTACTTTTTTCGGGAGGCCGGAGTCTTCAATAAATTTTCCAATCTCGAGGTCACCGAGCGGAAATGGATAGTCTGAGCCAAGCGTCACACGCTTAGATCCCACCATCTTAATTACATATTCCAGCATGAATAAATCATGGGTAATGCTGTCTACCCAGAATTTACCCAAATACTTCCTTGGCTCCACAGGGTTATCAATGGCCACCAGGTCAGGCCGGCATTCAAAACCTTGTTGGATACGGCCGATGGTAGACAAGAAAGATCCACCTGCGTGAGCGAAGTTTACCCTCAAGCCTGGTAACCTTTCAAAAATCCCGCCAAAAATCATGGAGCAGAGTGCGCGCGAGGTTTCAGCGGGCATGCCCACCAACCAGGGTAGCCAATATCGTGACATTTTCTTTTCGCCCATCATATTCCAGGGATGAACTAAAATTGCCATGCTTAGTTTTTCACACGCTTCGAAGATCGGGAAGAACCGTTCCTCATTTAGGTTTTCGTCATTGATATTGGAGCCAATCTGAACTCCGAGCAACCCTATTTTTTTGCACCGCTTGAGTTCTTCGATGGCCAACTCAGTGTCTTGCATAGGTAAGGTACCAAGCCCTACATAGTTGTTGGGGTATTTGCCAACCAATTTTGCAAGATGGTCATTCAGAAATTTGGATAAGTCGAGACAGTCTACCGGCTTAGCCCAATATGAAAACATGACAGGAATGGTGCACACCACCTGAACCGTCGTGTGAAAGGCCTCATATTCCTTTATTCGCAATTCAGCATTCCAGCAATTCTCCTTTATTTCCCTAAAGAACTGGTTGCCGCGCATCATCTTGGCAAAACCTTTCTTGTGATGCTGGAGATAGATAAAATCGCCATAGCCAAATTTTTCGCTCCAGTTCGGCATTTTCTTCGGCAACAGATGAGTATGGCTATCGATTTTAAGCACGGTTTCAATTAATCAGTTGCGCAATATAGTGGAAAGTTGAAAGCTGGAAGTTGAGAGTGTGAAGCGTAAAGCTTAAAGGTGAAAGCGTAAAGCTTAAAATATAATCGTTCTTTAATAACCAGTCATCACCGCTTCCAAACCGAAGTGGTCAGAAAGGTCCACATGTTCTTTATGCCATCGTTGACGAATGATCTGTACCTGCCGTTTGATGAGATAGTCATTTGCTGAATTGGAACGGATCAGGACGTAGTCCAATAGGAGCCTGTATTCCTTGCGGGTCTTGCATAGGTCATTGAAAGGCCGGTCCATCGTAAATTGCTGTTCTCCTTCCAACCTTCCATCCTCTGCCTGGAGCGTTTGGAGCATCGTAAAGTAACGAGGCAGTCGGTCAATAAAATCCTGGGAAATATCAGGGGGTAATTCAGGTGGCAAACTTTTCAAAGTGTTGAAGTCGCCACAAATCAATTGCGGCACCCCGTCTTTGCAATGTGGTTCGATCAATTGCTGCGCTAGTTGCTGATACTGGCTGTACAAAATTTCCTGAGTACCGAATGCCTGCATGTGGGTACCAATTACCTGGATGAGTTTTCCCTTCACTTCCACCTCAGCCAACATGGCCCCTTTGCGAGCAAGACGATCAAATCCTGTTCGATCTTTAAACCTGATTTGATGTACCTGATGAATGCGGTATTTGCTAAAAATCATGACACCTCCGTTGGCCTTAAATGAGAGGAATCGCTTGTTGAGAATTTGAGTGTGATGAGGATAAAGCGGAGACAGTCCGTCGGTGACAATTCTGCGGCTGCGCTTGTGAAATAGCTCTTGAAAAACGATGAGCTCGTTATCCTTTTGATTCAGTTGATTCACGATCGCCCTTGCTCTTTTTACTTTCCCATTGCTCTTGGCAAGGCTCGGGAGCATCTGAATATTCCAGCTTAATATTTTAAGCGAATCCTGCGCCAAAAGAGTGCGCATGAAAAGAAAGGAAATTCCTAAAATGAAAATGACCTTATGAATGAACTGGTTGGTTCGCATTACCGGTGATTAAGGATCTTATCCGAAAAGGCGATGAATCTGAGCATAATATAGAAGCATGATCGTTTTCCCGTCCTTGATTTCTCCTGTTGAAATCATAGAGAGCACTTTGTCAAAATCCAACTCCAGCACATCAATGTCTTCGCCATCCACGCCACCACCTTCATTGAGCTTTTCGTCACTGGAATATTCCGCAACAAAAAAATAGAGTATCTCGGTTACAGAACCGGGAGACATGTATGCTTCGAATATTTTCCTTACTTCGGTCACCTTGTAGCCCGTCTCTTCTTCTGTTTCCCGTTTGATCGCCACTTCTGGTTGTTCTTTGTCCAGGAGCCCGGCGCATGCTTCGATCAGCATTCCGTCAGGGTTGCCATTGATAAAAGTGGGAAGCCTGAATTGGCGTGTGAGGATCACTGTTCTTTGATTCTTATTGAAGAGTAAGATTACAGCTCCGTTGCCCCGATCGTAGGCTTCACGGCTGTGGGTGTGCCAGGAGCCATCCTTCTTTTGAAAATCAAATTTTATTTTTCTTAGGGTATACCAGTTGTTTGAAAGAATTTCTTCTTTCAGGATTCTTACCTGTCGCGACATTTGCTAAGAATTATAGAGAATAGGGCGAACGATATTCTCTTTTTACAAATGCGTTGGCTTGGTCGAAGTTGGTAACCTTCATGTCATTTCCATTCCAGAGCAGTTTCATTGCTCTCCCAGGATAGTCAAACGCCCCTGGCCGATCGGGTCTCGGTGTACGAATGTCGTTGCTGCGGATGGCAAGGTTTCCCATGAGAATAGTTTCAGTCAAAGGCCCTGCAGTATCAAAAGGGGAGCTCACTTCCATTTTCCCATAGCCTGCGATGCATGCTTCAACCCATTGGGCATAATGCCCATCCGAACCACCAGTCACTCGCTTGATGGTCTGTGGAATATTCACTTCTTGAGTTTTGGTTTTGGGTAGGAGGGTGGGAAGCATTCCATAAGTCCCGCACACCATTTTCCCTTTTGTTCCTATGAAGAGTGCTCCGTTAGAGCCGTTGGCGTCACCCATCCTTTCATTGGGGCCCAGTTCGTCAGGACGATCGGGCTGAATGCCACCATCCATCCAATGCAGCTTGATAGGTGGCTTGCCGTTTTGCCCGGGGAATGTAAAAATAACGTAAGAAGATGGAGGTCCACTTTCTGGAAAATAGCCGCGCTTGAATTCATCTACATATACACTGCCGGCGCTTGAAGTAACATCGATTGGATACTTCAAGCCAAGTACCTGGAATGGTGGCGCGATGATATGGCATCCCATGTCTCCAAGGGCACCAGTGCCATAATCCCACCAACCTCTCCAGTTGAAGGGCACAAGTTTGTTGACGTAGTCACGGTATGGGGCAGTGCCAAGCCATAGATCCCAATCAAGCTCAGTTGGGATACTTACTTTTTCGGTTGACCAGGCAACGCCTTGTGGCCAAACAGGGCGGTCAGTCCAGCAGTATACCGTGTGGACATCGCCCAACAGTCCTGCGTTGTACCACTCCGCAAGCTGACGGACACCATCACCTGAGGCTCCCTGATTTCCCATCTGGGTTACAACTTTATATTTTTTTGCTGCTTCGGTCAGCATGCGTGCTTCATATACATCATGCGTCAGCGGTTTTTGAACATAGACATGTTTTCCTAGTTGCATGGCCGCCATGGCTTGCACCGCATGATTATGGTCTGGTGTTGATACACTTACTGCATCGATGTGCTTGCTTTCTTTTTCCAACATCGTGCGATAGTCTTTGTAATAGACTGCCTTCGGGAAATTCTTCACAGTCTTCGCTGCACGGCGGTCATCCACATCGCAGAGATAGGCGATCTCCGCCTTGCCGCTCTTGGCAAAGTTGGCAATATCACTTTCGCCTTTTCCGCCGGCTCCAATGC
>JAYVRH010000218.1:0-2095 GCA_043776495.1 Cyclobacteriaceae bacterium | reverse complement strand
CTTATAACCTTACTGCCCTCGATGTGCAGGCGGCCTTAGGCAGGGAGAACATCGAGTTGCCCTCCGGTAAAATCTCTGGAGATGCCACCGAACTCACCGTCCGTACGTTTGGCCGGCTTTATACCGAAGAGGAATTCAATGATGTGATTATCGTTTCGAATGCGGCGGGTGATATTCGTCTCAAAGACATTGGTCAGGCAATGCTGGGCCCAGAAAATGAGGAGTCGATCATGCGTGAAAGCCGCATCGCCATGGTAGGACTGGCCATCGCACCGCTCCCCGGCTCAAATTATGTAGCGATCTCCAACGAATTTTATAAACGATACGATCAGATCAAAAAAGAAGTGCCGGAGGATATCAAACTCAATATTCTTATGGACCAGACCTTCTTTATTAAAAGGTCCATCTCAGAAGTGCAGGAAACGCTTGTGATCTCCATCCTCCTCGTGGTGTTGATCATTTATCTTTTCTTCAGAGATTTCCTGATTGCTGTTCGCCCTTTGATCGACATTCCTGTCTCGCTGACAGCAACTTTCTTCATCATGTACCTGCTGGGCTTCTCGATCAATGTACTCACCATGCTTGGGATTGTTTTGGCGACAGGCCTTGTCGTGGATGACGGTATTGTGGTGACTGAAAATATTTATAAGAAGCTTGAGGCGGGAATGAATAAGTACAAGGCCGCTCGGGAAGGATCACGGGAAATATTTTTCGCAGTTATTTCCACATCCATCACATTGGCGGTCGTTTTCCTGCCGATCGTTTTTCTGGAAGGATTTGTCGGTCGGTTGTTCCGTGAATTTGGAATCGTCGTGGCAGGCGCTGTGTTGATTTCCGCATTTGTTTCACTTACGCTTACTCCTGTGCTAAGCGTACTTCTTACACGCGAAAAGGCAGGTCACTCCCGCTTTTACCATTTCACAGAGCCATTTTTTACCGGAATGGAAAATCTCTATGCCAGGATGCTCGGTGCCTTTATGAAGGTCCGCGTGATGGCTTTCTTCATCATCATCGCCTGTATCGGCGGAGCTTACTTCATCGGCAAGAGCCTCCAGTCTGAACTGGCACCCCTGGAGGATCGAAATCAATTTCGCTTACAACTTTCGGCCCCGGAAGGCACTTCCTTCGATCACATGGACAAGTATGTGAATAAGGTTGCCCAGTTTGTCATGGATTCTGTGAAAGAATATAAAACAGTCATGTCAATGACAGCTCCTAATTTCATGGGATCCGGTTCAGCCAACACTGGAATGGTGCGTGTATCATTGGTCGATCCGAAAGATAGAAACAAGAGTCAGCAGCAGGTGGTGGATATGGTGAATCGCAACATGGGTAGGTTTCAGGATGGTCGTGCCTTTGCCATCCAGGAGCAGACCATTGCAGTCAACAGGCGGGGTGGATTGCCGGTACAGTTCGTCATTCAGAACAATGACTTTGAAAAGTTAAGATCTGTACTTCCCAAATTTCTTGAAGCTGCCAACAACAATCCGGTGTTTCTAGGGGTAGACGTAGATCTGAAATTCAATAAACCGGAGTTAAAAGTTAAAATTAACAGGCTCAAAGCAACTCAATTGGGAATCAGTGTTCAGTCCATCTCTCAAACCCTTCAATTGGCCTACAGCAATTTACGTTTTGGGTATTTTACCAAAGAGGGCAAGCAGTACCAGGTGATGGGTCAGGTGGACCGGATCAACCGTGACGATCCGGATGATTTGAAAAAACTTTATGTACGTACAAACTCCGGCGAATTGATTTCAATCGATAACGTGGTGACCGTGGAAGAATCTACTACACCTCCCACCCTTTATCATTTCAACCGTTATAAATCTGCCACCGTTTCTGCAGGGTTGGCGCCAGGAAAAACCATTGGCGATGGCATCAAGGTCATGGAGGAAATCAAAGCGAAGTTACTGAACGATACTTTTACGACTTCATTGGCAGGAACTTCACGCGACTTCGCCGAGAGCTCCAGCAACACGTCGTTCGCCTTTATCCTTGCTTTGATTCTGATCTACCTCATTCTTGCCGCCCAGTTTGAAAGCTTCTCTGACCCGCTCATTATCATGTTCACCGTGCCGCTGGCAATTTGCGGAGC
>JAYVRH010000217.1:0-2098 GCA_043776495.1 Cyclobacteriaceae bacterium | reverse complement strand
GTAGCCCTTTGTATGGGACCCTTCAATTATCCCCTCAATGAAACATTCACGACACTCTTTCCTGCTCTGATCATGGGAAACACAGTGGTGTTCAAGCCCGCCAAATATGGTGTGCTTCTGATCAGGCCATTGCTTGAAGCTTTTCGCGACAGCTTTCCTCCGGGCGTTATCAACATCATCTATGGAAGAGGTCGGGAAACGGTAGGCGCACTCATGGAGACTGGAAAAATTGATGTCTTTGCCTTCATCGGCACCAACAAGGGAGCCAACGATTTAAAAAGGCTTCATCCTAAACCGCATCGCCTCAAAGCGATCCTTGGTCTCGATGCCAAAAATCCCGGAATCATATTGGCGGATGCCGACCTTGACAACGCAGTGACGGAGTGCTTGACCGGGACCCTTTCATTTAATGGCCAGCGATGTACCGCCCTAAAAATCCTGTTTGTTCATCGCAACATCCTGGATGTGTTTATTAAAAAATTATGCGATGCCATATCCAAACTAAAGCCGGGCATGCCTTGGGAGGCCGGTGTGAGTCTAACCCCTGTGCCTGAACCCGGCAAAACGGATTATCTGAAGGCATTAGTTGAAGATGCCATTCAATTGGGAGCAAGGATCATGAATCCAGGGGGCGGCACCGTCTTACGCACTTTCTTTTACCCAACCGTACTATACCCAGTGAATGAAAAAATGAGAGTCTATTCCGAAGAACAGTTTGGTCCAGTGATCCCAATCGTTCCATTCGAAAACGACGACGAGCCTGTGCGCTATGTCCTCAACTCTCATTTTGGCCAGCAGCTAAGTTTGTTTGGGAAAGATTCAAAATTGATTGGTCATTATATCGATGCATTCGCGAATCAGGTGGGGCGGATGAACATAAACACACAATGTCAACGTGGACCCGACTCATTTCCATTCAACGGTAGAAAAGATTCTGCAGAAGGAACGCTCTCCGTATCTGATGCCCTGCGGGTTTTTTCAATTCGCGCCCTGGTAGCGGCCAAGTCCACGACAGAAAACAAAAAGATTTTTGGAAATATTCTAAGAAACAGAGAATCCGCATTTTTGAGTACAGATTATATATTTTAAGATGCGCTCCATGGAGGGCTGTTATGTGAAATGCCTTAATAGGTTTGATGGTTCATATCAAAATTCGCGTTACCGGTAAGGTTCAAGGAGTGACCTTCCGTGCCTCAGCCAAAGAAAAGGCACTGGAGCTCGGTCTCTGTGGCTTTGTGCGCAATGAAGCAGATGGCAGTGTTTACCTGGAGGCCGAAGGTCATGAAGAAAAAATAACTGAACTTACGGAATGGTGCAAACAAGGTCCCCCGTTGGCAACCGTTACAAACGCAACGATCGTAGGGGGAGAGCTGAAAGAGTTTATCAAATTTGAAATTAGAAGATATTAGATGATAATTAAACCTTCATTGATATGAAATACTTCCTGTTGCCAATATTAATAATCGCATTTTGCTGTACTCCGAAAAAAGAAGATAGAGCTTATACCGTGGGTCAGATCAAAACAAACCAGGGTGAAGTACTCTTTTGGCTTTACGATGAAACACCTCGACATAAGGAAAGTTTTATTCAGCTTGCCGACGACGGCTATTGGGATTCCCTCACCTTCAACCGCGTAATCAAGAATTTTGTCGCGCAGGGTGGCTGTCCGGATACTCCTGAAGGCTTTACCGATTCGCTTTACTTGTTAAAGCCTGAATTCATTGACACGCTCCGTCATGTTTATGGTGCCGTTGGTGCGGGCCGTGACAATAATCCAGGGAAACTCTCTGCCCGTTGCCAGTTTTACATCGTTCAAAACAAAGAAGGGCTTGCCCGGCTCGATGGTGATTTCACTATCTTTGGACAGGTTTTCAAAGGGATGGATGTAATTGACAAGATTGTATCAGTTTCGACAGATTCCACCGATGCCCCACTGACACCAATCAAATTGGACGTGAATGTAATTGTCCTAACTGCTGAGGAGTTAAAGAAAAACGGGTATGTAGTGAAGTAGGACTAAAACAAGAACTTTTTATCCGACAAATTAAAATGCATAAATTATTATTAACACTCCTGTGCTCTACTTCGTTGGTTTTCG
>JAYVRH010000216.1:0-2105 GCA_043776495.1 Cyclobacteriaceae bacterium | reverse complement strand
GCCAGTTATGCTGGAAATTACTATCTGCCTGCCACTGTTTGTGAAGCGATGTATGATCGTAGCATTTATGCGCGCACAAAAGGCCAGGTTGTCGAAGTTGTGAAGAGGTTGAGTCAATAACCTCAATTGTATTGGATATTCTTTGATACAGCGAATTTTGTGATTATTTTACTTTGTGTTCTACATGCTTTCTTGGTGTTCGAAGTGACCCCTTCATTCTCATTCTAATTGTCCGTAACAAAAATTAAAGCTCCAACACATAAATTCTTTAAATTTGCAGATCAATATAAAGAATGACGACTGAAACTGACTTCCGCTTCTCTACAGGCCCTGAACCTCATCGTGGACGCACCCGCGAGATCATGACTAAACATCCCAGGGTGCGTGATTTGATGGGAAAAAACCCCTCCACCATCTTCGCAATCCTGGGACTTGTGGGCACCATGATCGCAGGTGCTTTCCTGGTGAAAGATGCCTCCTGGTGGGTGGTTCTGCCAGCAGCTTACATTGGGGGCGCATTCGCCAACCACGCTTTATTCGTGATGATTCATGAATGCACCCATCACCTGCTTTTCAAGAAGAAATCCTGGAACCTGGTGGCCGCGATCCTGGCAAATCTACCCCATACTTTGCCGAGCGCCATTTCTTTTGTACGCTATCATATCAAGCATCATTCCTTTCAAGGTGTACATGAATTGGATGGCGATCTGCCCGACTATTGGGAAGCTAAACTCATTAACAATTCCTTCTTTGGAAAAGCTCTTTGGCTTTTGTTATTTCCTGTTTTTCAGGCCATCCGGATCACACGCCTGAAGGAAATCAAGCCCGTGGACGGATGGATTGTTGCGAACTGGGTAGTACAGATTTCTTTTAATGTTGCCATCTGGATGTTCTTCGGACCCAAAGCATTCTTTTTTTTATTGTTCAGTTTTTTCTTTGCTGTAGGTCTTCATCCTCTTGGAGCACGGTGGATACAAGAACATTATCTTACACTGGATGAAAAACAGGAGACGTATAGCTACTACGGTCCGCTCAACGCGCTCGCCTTCAATGTTGGATATCACAACGAACACCACGATTTTCCATCAATTCCCTGGAACAAGTTACCCGCATTGAAAAATGAGGCTCCTGAATATTATGATTCGCTAAAGTCCCACACCTCCTGGACAAAACTCTTTATCAGGTTTCTGTTTGACAAGGACATTTCATTGTACATGCGAATTCTTCGTAAGGAAAGAAATAAGGTGGCGCTTACAGATGAATCAAAGCCAGATGCAGATCTTGTGATGGTGGATGCGCACGGGAAATCTTGATTGAATTATTTCATTGAAAAAGTTTGTACCATCACTTATCTTATGGATGCTGGGGGTGGCGGCGTGGGCGCAAATTCCCTCTATTGAGGAACAATTCATCCTTGACCTTTCTAAAAAGAAATTTGATTGGCTTATCGGAAGCAATTACGATTCTTTATCAATTCTGTTGGATGATAGAATCCAGTACATTCATTCCAATGGCTGGATACAAAATAAGGGTGAGATTCTGAATGACTTAAAAACAGGAAAACTCGTCTATAAGAAAGTAACAATCAAGGAATCAACAGCAAGGCTGTATGCCACCACGGCTCTTGCCATTGGCCTTGGAACTTTCGAAGGAGTTATCGATGGTAAACCATTCTTGATGGACCTACGCTACACAGAAGTTTACATTAAGTCCAAAAATCGCTGGAAGCTTGTCTCGAGACACTCTAACAAAATGCCATGAAAGCCGTTTTGGAGAAGTGGAAACTTATCCTCCTTTTCTCTTTAGCAGGGGCCACGGGTATTTATTATTTCTCCCTGCCCGACCAACTTTTTGTGGAGCCGTACAGTACCGTGTTGGAAGATCGCTCCGGTCAGTTGCTTTCTGCTTCCATTGCATTGGATGGCCAGTGGCGTTTCCCGGAAAGGGATAGCTTGAATTCTAAGTTTGAAAAGGCCATTACTACATTTGAAGACAAACGGTTTTGGAGTCACCCGGGCTTGGATGTATTGGCAATGGCAAGGGCTCTTCGGCAAAACTTTCAGGCAAGTCATATTGTCAGCGGAGGGAGCACCCTCACGATGCAG
>JAYVRH010000215.1:0-2105 GCA_043776495.1 Cyclobacteriaceae bacterium | reverse complement strand
CAATTTTTAGTTAAAAGCATAAGTCGAATAACGGCAATTTATTGATAAAGTTTGGGCTACGCCAGTTGGGCCTCACCGGTCAAATCAAATTCTGTGGCGGAACTTATTTTTACGGGGACAAAATCACCAAGCCGAAGATAGGATTTGGATTTAATGATTACCTCATTATCAACTTCCGGTGAATCGAATTCTGTGCGACCTATAAATTTTCCACTTTCTTTCCTGTCAACAAGAACTTTTAAAGTTTTGCCAATTTTTAATTGATTTAATTCGAGGGAAATTCCCTGCTGCAGCTCCATCACGGAATCCAGCCGTTCTTGTTTTATTTCAGGCGGTACGTCATCGGTCATGGAGTGCGAATGAGTATTCTCTTCATGGGAATATGAAAAAATGCCAAGCCGATCGAAACGGGTATGGGCCACAAAGTCCATCATCTCTTTGAAATCATCTTCCGTTTCCCCAGGATGGCCGGCGATCAATGTGGTGCGTATGGCAATGCCAGGAACTTTATCACGGATCCCCCTTACCAATTGTTCGGTTTTTTCGCGCGTTGTTCCGCGTCGCATGATTTGCAGCATCCTACTTGATCCATGTTGAAGGGGAATGTCGAGGTACTTGCAAATGTTTGATCGCTCGGCCATCACTTCCAGGGCGTCCATCGGGAAGCCTGTAGGAAATGCGTAGTGCAGCCTGATCCATTCTATTCCTTCTACGTCTGAAAGATTTCTAAGCAGCTCTGCGAGATTTCTTTTCTTGTAGAGGTCAAGACCATAGTAGGTAGAATCCTGTGCAATGAGCAACAATTCCTTCGTTCCTTTTTTTGCCAGGTTCCGGGCCTCCAACACCAACTCTTCGATGGGCCGCGATAGGTGCTTTCCCCGCATCAGGGGGATCGCGCAAAAGGAACAGGGACGATCGCAGCCTTCTGAAATCTTTAAGTAGGCGTAATGATGAGGGTTCGTAAGAATGCGCTCACCCACCAGTTCATGTTTATAGTTCGCATTAAGTTGTTTTAACAGTCGCGATAGATCACGAGTGCCAAACCATGCATCGACCTTTGGAATTTCTTTTTCGAGATCGTCTTTGTAACGCTGTGAAAGGCAACCCGTAACATACACCTTCTCTACGATGCCCTCTTCTTTGGCATCCACATATCGTAGAATGGTATCGATTGATTCCTGCTTGGCATTATCGATAAAACCGCATGTATTGATGACCACGATGCTGGCATCATCTTTTTTTGACTCATGCACAGCATCAATGTTGTTGCCCCTTAGTTGGGTAAGCAGTACTTCGGAGTCCACCAAATTTTTGGAGCAACCGAGCGTGACGATGTTTACTTTGGTCTTTTTGTTTCCTTTTGCACGCACGGTATGATATTTGAGGATACAAAATTAAGTGGTTTGGGCCCTGAAACTCTATATTTGAAAATTAATTCCGATTCGTGAAGTTTTTACCAGCTGTAATTGTCATTTCCTTATTCTCAGCATGTGTCAATCAGCCTGATTGCCTGGTTACGGCGACCAGCCAGGTGAAGATTTCACTGAAGAAAACAACCTCAGAGGAAGCAAACTCGATATTATTTACCTCCATCACGATATCAGGAACGGACTCATCATTCCAAAGCAAAAAGAACACAAAGGTGTCTTCGTTAGTTCTGTATGTTAACCCCCGTGAACTCCATACCACTTTCAAATTTAAATACCTGGACGCCCAGAATGTGGCCAAGTCGGACTCTCTTGTGGTCGTATATGTGGCCCAAAATGTGATTATTAGTCCTGAATGTGGGGGATACGTTTATTACAGCAACCTGACTGTCTTTGCCACTTCTTTCCAGATCACACCAAAAATCACTAATAGCCAACTTTCAATAAGTGCAACCGTCAACATTGAAATTAAACTGTAGCCTGCTTCTTTGCTGTATGGCGAACATCGTCTTTGCTCAAGAAGTGAAGAAAGTGGACAGCGTTAACACGAAGGTTAACAATAAATTTTATCCGCGAGCTTTTCGGGTAGGTACTGATGTGATCAGCATTGGGAAAACACTGACCATGGGAACCTATACAGGATGGGAAATGAATGGGGATATAGACTTCGGAAAATTG
>JAYVRH010000214.1:0-6794 GCA_043776495.1 Cyclobacteriaceae bacterium | reverse complement strand
CACTTCACAGAAAGTCCTTTGTCATCCACTGCGTAAACAAGACTCTCCACCAAACTTGCAGTCTTGGAAGATACTGCAGATACTGTGATTACATCTTTAGCAGCATCGCGTGTAGTAGTTCCATCATGATTAATGCCCCACTGACCGGTTTGAGAATTGATAATGAAAGTCCATTCCTTTTCTCCGGGAGTGATGTATATACTATACTTACCGGCTGCCAGGTCCTTGCCCCCCACAGAAACAGCGTTATCTGTTACAATGGTCGTAGCTTGATTCGCGCCGGCCCTCCACACTTTATCGTATGGAACCAACCCGCCAAATATTTTTCTCCCCTTGACGGCGGGACTATTATAGGTTACAGTGATGGTCGCACCACCGGCCTTTCCTGTAACTGTTGCCGCAGGGCTTTGCGCCCAGATTGCTGATGACATTAGCATACCTGCCAATACCACAAAAATACTCTTGGTAATCTCTGATTTTTTCATAAAAATTAACTTTTTGTTTAAGGTTTGAAGATACAATAAATATTTGTTGATGGAGTAATTGAGCATCCCACCCATACGGCTGCCTTGTCATTGCCCTATGCAGGAACTTCATCCACGGGGGTCTTGATGTTTGATCCCAAAAAGTTTACCAGGTTAGCCATTGAGGCCGACAAACAAGATCTAGTGGTGCAGCTGCAATGAAAAACACCCGGGTGTTGTGGACCATGTTTGAAGGAAAATGGTATATAAGGCATCTTTAAAATGATGAGAAGAATAAACTCGAAACGCAAATTGATGGCTATCTTGAGAAGGCTTTAGTAAAGGAGTAGGTCTAGTCTTAAATTAAATCGCAATTCAATAGAACATGCCTTGTGCTTTTTAAAAAGAGCTAAGGTTAATAGCCGCTCATTGTTGAATCGTGAAATTTTATTAAATTGGTGATTGGGCACGAATGTTTGCTTAAGTCGAGGTATAAATGGCCATGATGATACCTTACCAATGCTACACTTACAATCTTTTAAACCAAATCCCATGAAAAAACTACTTTTCTTCCTATTGGCGATTGCCACAATCGGCTGCAAGCAGCCAAAGGAAACCCGTGAAATACCCGGGGCTTACAACATGCTGTTGCAATCCCTCAACGATGGGCAAAAAGACTCCATTTTGGTGGGCGCTAAACAACTCAAAATTTACACGTCTGACCATATGATGTATGCCAGTTACAGGGCTGACTCATCCTCGTCTTTTGGAATAGCCACTTACACAGCAGAACCAGAAGGGGTGAAAGAGGTTATCATTTATAGTGCCGCTAACAGCACCGATAATACTTCTCACCCCACCTATGATCTGAAGATCGAAACTACTCCCAATGGATACAAGCAGGCAATAGAGGGATTGGAATCGGATGGTAGAAAGTACACCGTCAAAGAAGATTATGAAACGGTCAGTTCAGCCAGGACATCTCCTATGGATGGAGCCTGGAAGCTGACGAAAAGGTTTGCCGTCACCGGAAAGGATACTGTAATGTCCGATATTATTCAATATAAAACCTATTGGGCAGGGCATGTGGTTTGGGGAGTCTCTTACATGGATTCCGTGAAAACAAAACATACCGGCATTGGATATGGCAGTTTCGAAATGAACGGGGAAAATAAGACCAGGGAAGTTGTGGAAGTAACAACCTTTTACACGATCCGGGGCTCCACATTCGATATCGATATAGCATTCAACGGAGCGGATCAATTCACTCAAATTATCACAGGTGCAGATGGTACAAAGAATGTCGAAATGTACGAGCGGCTGAAAAAAAACTAGAACTTTAATATTTTCAATAAGATTATATGCAACGAAGGAGCTTCTTAAGGAGAGCAGGTCTTGCCATTGGAGCCGGTGCTGTCCTTCCTACCCTTATCCAGTCATCTGCCCAATCTGCAGCGTTTGGTTCCTGGCAAAGTGTCCGAGAGAGTTTTCTTTTGGATCCTGGCCGCATCCACATGGCGCAAATGTTCCTGGCCTCACACCCCAAACCAGTACGCGAGGCCATTGATCGCCACAGAAAGAACTTCGATGAAAGCCCTGTAGAATATTGGGAGAACAATTGGAAAATCATGGAGCCCGCCGTATGTGAGGCCGCTGCGCGATACATGCAAGCAGACCCACAAGAGATTGCCCTCACCGACAGCACCACCATGGGGTTGGGGATTTTATATACAGGCTTCAAATTAAAAAAAGGAGACGACATCCTCACAACGACACACGATCATTACGCCACCGAAAAATCACTCGAGTTCGCAGCCCAAAAGAACCAGGCTACGATCAGCAGAGTGACACTTTACAAACAAGCGGGCACGGCCACCACCGATGAGATGGTGGGCACTCTAATAAACGCCATCAAACCGAACACAAAGCTCATCGCCGTTACATGGGTCCACTCTGCTACTGGCATGAAGCTCCCGATACGAGCAATGGCAGATGCGATCAAAGCGGTAAACAGGCAAAGGGTCGAGGCCGATCGAATCTATTTTTGCGTAGATGGGGTGCATGGGTTTGGAGTTGAAAATATTGCAATCAATGAGATGGGTTGCGATTTCTTTGCGGCCTCCTGTCATAAATGGATATTCGGGCCGCGAGGTACCGGCCTTCTCTGGGCAAAGAAAGATGCCTGGGATATGGTGGTGCCGACCGTACCTTCTTTTTCACCGCTGCCTTACGATATGTGGATGGGTACGGCTCCTGTGGCAAAAGTTGATTTTAGCAGACTGCACTCACCCGGCGGATTTCATTCTTTTGAGTACAGATGGGCTCTGAAGGAAGCATTTGACTTTCAATTGGAGATAGGCAAAGTGAAAGTGGCTGATCGGACACATCAATTAAGCACCATGCTGAAAGAGGGTCTGAAAGCAATCAAACACGTCAGGCTCATCACGCCAATGTCATCGGAGTTTTCCGCCGGAATCAATTGTTTTGAAGTGGACGGGATGACATCGTAGGAGGTGATAAAAAAGCTCCATTCAAAAAATATTATTGGCAGCGCATCGCCCTATTCCGTGAGTTACGCCAGACTCACTCCGAGCATTGTCAATAATGAAGATGAGGTAAAGACCTGCCTGACCGCGTTGGAAAAAATCAGGGCCTAATCCATTAGCATTTGAACCTTTAAGCATGCGTTAAAGCGAGGCAATTTCTTGATAGAAATATGATACGGCTCATCAGAACCAATTCACGAGATCAGGACTTTGTTTCGCTCGTCATGTTTCTAGATGCTGATTTAGCAGTAAAAGACGGGGAAGAACATTCCTTTTATTCTCAGTTCAACAAAATTGATAGCATTAAATACGTCGTGATAGCCTATGATGCTAACACTCCATTGGGATGTGGAGCCATAAAAGAACATGCTCCCAATACAATGGAAGTAAAGAGAATGTATGTGATGACTGGAAGCAGAGGAAATGGAATTGCCACAAAGGTCTTAACAGAATTGGAAATTTGGACGGCTGAGCTTGGTTTTGAAAAATGTATGCTCGAAACCGGAAAAAGGCAGCCTGACGCCATCGCACTTTACAAGAAGAACGGATACAAACTTATTGCAAATTATGGGCAATACATTGGCATGGAAAACAGTGTATGCTTCGAAAAGCTGTTGAAAAAGAGCTAACGTTTTTCTTAATCAGTCTTCAAACAACCTCCGACAATTCCACCCATCGGGCTGTCTTCCTTTCAATATTCTCAGTGATGATCTTAATCTGTTGCGACCAATCCAACAACTGAAGGTGATCTGGCAGCCCCATGTTCAATTTTTCTGTGAGCGCCGTTTTCTCCCATTCAAGTTGCTGAATTTCCTTCTCAAGAAGTTCGTACTCCTTCTTTTCTTTTATGGTGATCTTTTTTTTTGTCGATACGGCAGTTTCCGCTTTTATTTCACGCACCACTTTTTCAACATCGTTAGAAGGTGCTTCTTGATCACTTAACGAATCTCTGTAATCTGTATAGTTACCATTGAACATCCTGATCTTCCCCTCCCCTTCAAATATATAAAGCTGATCAACGAGGTGGTCCATGAAGTAGCGATCATGAGAAACCAAGACCAGACAGCCCGTGAATTTTTCTAAGAAGTCCTCCAGTACGTTGAGGGTATCAATGTCAAAGTCATTCGTGGGCTCATCCAGGACCAGGAAATTGGGGCTTGTCACCAGCAACTTGAGGAGCTGCAATCTCTTCTTCTCACCCCCACTGAGTTTCTCAATAAACGTGTATTGCTTTTCAGGAGGGAAAAGAAAATTATCAAGAAACTTGGCGGCAGAAATCTGGCTGCCGTCAGAGAGTGTAATAAATTCTGCGATCTCCTTTACCTCTTCAATAATGCGGTTCGCAGGATTCAACGTCATCGTATCCTGGGTAAAGTAGCCAAACTTCGTGGTGAGACCTGGCATGACCAATCCTTTGTCGGGCGTTAGCTTTTGAGTGATGATGTCAAGGAAGGTAGACTTCCCAACACCATTTTTTCCGACGACTCCAATGCGGTCAAATTTTTTGAACACACAGGAAAAGTCATCAATCACTAACTGATTGCCGTATTTTTTAGAAATGTGTTCAACTTCAAGAATTTTTCCTCCCTGCCTTGATTCTTTGATATCCAGTTCAAGCCTGTCTTTGCGCAGGTCCTGGGAAGCGATTTCTTTAAGCTCATAATACGCCTCAATGCGATACTTCGCCTTCGTGCCTCTCGCCCGGGGCTGGCGACGCATCCAATCTAGCTCTTTCTTCAAAAGATTTCTTGCCTTGGTTACTTCTGTCTTCAGCATTTCTTCCCGATCGGATTTCTTCTCAAGGAAGTAGGCATAGTTGCCTTTGTATCTGAAGAGCTTGCCACGGTCAAGTTCAATAATCTCCGTGGCAATACTGTCAAGGAAATAGCGATCGTGCGTCACCATGATCAAGGTAATGGTTGGGCCCGCCAGATATTTTTCCAGCCATTCTATGGCCGCCAGGTCCAGGTGATTGGTGGGCTCATCCATGATGATGAGATCCGGGCTTGCCAACAGGAGTTGGGCCAGGAATATTCTCTTCTTCTGACCACCCGAGAGCTCACCAAATCTTTTGTCGAGGTCAGGCACATCAAGCTTGCTGGTCACCTCATGCACTTTCGCATCATAATCCCAGGCGTTGAATTCTTCCATCTTCTCGAGGGCCGCCTGCATTCTCTCAGCCGGAACCTCAGGATGATGAAGGCAATCCTCGTATTCTTTTACGGCTGCTGCTACCTTGTTTGACTCATCAAAAAGTATGTCTTTGACCAACTGCCTGTCATCTACTTGTGGCTGTTGGGTAAGGATACCAACACGGATGCCATCACGGGTCACCACCTTGCCGGTATCGGAGTTGAGTTCTTTTGTGAGAATTCTTAGCAGCGTCGATTTGCCCACCCCATTATTGCCCACCATGGCCAGTTTCTCACCTTGAGAGATACCAATAGAGATGTCTCTGAACAGCCACTTGTCATTAAAAGCCTTCGAAATAAGCTCAGCAGAAAGATAATTCACGTTGATCGATTAAAATAGGCCGCAAAGATACGAGGAAGGACAGGAACTGTGATACGATCGCGCTAAGTCGACAAAAAAATTTGGCCGGTAAACAAACTATTCTGTTAATTCAGAATATTTGCACTGCATCTTATAAAGATCCCATGACCAATCTTCGAATAATCCTTTTCATAGTGCTCTCTGCAAGTTGTTCCAACATGTCTTTGGCTCAAAAGATGACAAAGCAGGTACTATTATCCATTCCATCACCATTATCCGACTCAGCCTTCTTTAAATCACTTACCTACCGGAATGTCGGACCTACCCGTGGTGGCAGGGTCACGGCAGTGGAAGGCATCACCACAAGACCATCTACCTTTTATATGGGAAGCTCCGGCGGTGGTGTCTGGAAAACAGAAGACTACGGCATCACGTGGAAGAATATTTCAGATGGCTACTTTGCTTCACCTTCCATCGGCGCCATCAAGGCATTCCAACTCAAGCCAAATATTATTTATGTCGGCACTGGCTCGGATGGAATACGTTCAAATGTCATTGTCGGTAAAGGTGTTTATAAAACACTGGATGCAGGAAAGACGTGGAAAAATATAGGATTAGAGCAAGCAGGCTTGATTGGTGCAATTGAAATACATCCGCAACATAGCGATACTGTTTTTGTCGCTGCCGTAGGACAGCCATTTCAGCCCAACAAAGAACGTGGTGTCTTTCGTACCCGCAATGGTGGTAAGAGTTGGGAACAGGTTTTGTTCATAGCCGATACCATTGGTGCGGTCGATTTGGAGTTTGCTCCTAACAATCCCGATGTCATTTATGCGACGATGTGGAGAACGGAGAGAAAACCATGGACGATCATCAGCGGTGGCAAACAGGCAGGCGGAATTTTCAAGTCAACCGACGGTGGCACGCAATGGAAAAAGTTAAGCCAGGGATTGCCGCAGGGGTTGATTGGAAAGATAGATCTTGCTGTTTCAGCCGGCGATCCCAACAGGCTCTATGCTCTGGTAGAGGCTCCCAAAGGTGATGGCGGACTCTATCGCTCCGATGATCAGGGCGAGTCTTTCAAACTCATTAGCGACAAAAAGGAATTGCAGGACCGTCCCTTTTATTATTGCAACCTGGAGGCTAACCCTCTTAACGCTGATGTGCTGTTTGTGATGTCTACTGAGTTTTTTAAATCAACTGACGCTGGTAAGAGTTGGAAAAAAGTTATACCTCCCCATGGCGACAACCACGATCTGTGGATCAACAAAAGAGACACCTCCATCATGAT
>JAYVRH010000213.1:0-6814 GCA_043776495.1 Cyclobacteriaceae bacterium | reverse complement strand
TTATACTCTTGATCTTGCCCAGGTGTCCCATCGCGGCTTCACTCTTTGCCATTTGAAGAAGTCGTCTTTCACTCATCAGAGAGGCCTTCCAAAATCCGAACGCACAGTGCTGCTTGAACGAAGCCATGGCACACATTATTCCCTTGTAATCGAAATGGGGGAAACTCCATTTGATGGTTTCCGTCACTCCTGGACAGGCCTGATGGACCAGTTCCCGAAGGTGACTTAAAACAGGCTTTGCAAAATCTTCCGACCTGGCGATGTAGGAATCAATGCGCTTGTCCTTCATGACGGCCTTAATGGATTTTAAGAAAGATACTTTGTCATACCCGGCACAGCGACAGGATAAAATCCATTGGCATCCGGTTTCAATGGCATGTCCGCATCCCATGCATAGTTGGCAGGTTGTAGCGACATGCCCGAGTTAATGGTCTTGTCAAAATCCAGTATCTGGCCTGAGTAAGTGGCCATGCGTCCAAGGATGGCCGTCATCGTACTCTTTGCACCATGTTCGGTATCCGCAAACTTGAATTCTCCTTTGGCAATGGCCTCAAATAGTTCGTCGTGCTCGGTTTGGTACGGATTGTTTTCTTTTTCTTTATCAAACTGATACATCACATTGCCTTTGCGATCGGTGATGTTCATGGCTCCGCAGTTGATATTGCCTTTGGTGCCCATGATCAGTTCGTCTACTTTGCTCATGGTTCCTTTAATGTGGCGGCACTGACTGTTTAGAATGCTACCGTCAGCATATTGGAATTCCACATAATGATGATCGAATATTTCGCCGTACTCCTTACCCTTGCGGACTTCGCGTCCACCCATTCCCTGGGCTTTCACCGGGAAATCACCTTTGAACCAGTTGATCACATCGATATTGTGGATGTGCTGCTCCACTATGTGGTCACCACAAATCCAGTTGAAGTAATACCAGTTGCGCATTTGATATTCCATTTCAGTCATCCCGGGCTTGCGGAGATTTACCCATACGCCCTCGTTGTTCCACCAGGCTTGTGATGATACAATATCTCCAACCATTCCGTCTTTAAGCCTTTTATACATTTCACGATAAGAGTTTTGATAGTGACGTTGCAGCCCGACAATCACATTCAATTTTTTCTGCTTGGCTACCTGTGCTGCTTCCAGTATTCGCTTAATGCCGGAAGGGTCAGTGGCAAGTGGCTTCTCCATAAACACGTGCTTCCCCTGCCTCATGGCTTCTTCAAAGTGAATGGGCCGAAAGCCGGGAGGAGTGGTCAGGATCACCACATCGGCAAGTGCTATTGCCTTTTTATATCCATCAAAACCCACAAACTTGGTTTCTTCTTTCACATCCACACGGGCTTTTACACTTCCCTTTGGGCCTTCCTCGTCTGACATTAATGCCTTATGGCAGCTGTCTATTCTGTCTCTGAAGGCATCTGCCATGGCTACGAGTTTCACATTTTGTTTCGTTAGCAATGCCTGCGTGGCAGCCCCTGTGCCTCGTCCCCCACAACCTATTAATGCAATCTTGATGGTGTCATCGGCAGATGAATTGAAAAACCCGGCGTTTGAAACGATCGGCATCGCCATCAACGAGCCGGCTGCCAGGGTGGTTTGTTTGATAAAATCCCTTCTGGTTGGAATGGAGGTCTTCATAGTTTTGAATTTTTAATGTTTTTATTTTCGGCTTATAAAAATACTCTTTTTATCCTCTTTAGAAATGCACCCTTCAAAATAGGCAGCTGTTATTTTAAATAGAGATCGTAAAACTTCTCAATCTCGTCTTTTGAAGGCTGCCGCAAGGGACGTGCAACCCGAAAGCCCACAAACATGGCGTCCGTCAACCACCATCTGCTCTTGGGGATCTGAGGGTCGCGCTGGTTCCACTTTGCATCAGAAGGAATACGGTTGCTGCAGCGCAGTTGTGTGGCGTTATCCTGAAAAGAACCTCCCCGTACCGTCCTCGGATATTTGGTGACTGGTGCGGTGATGGGATCTTTGTGTGCCATGGTTGCATAATAAGCAGCATCATATTGGTCTATCGTCCATTCACTTAAGTTGCCAAGCATATCGTATAAGCCGAAAGCATTCGATTTCTTTTCTTTTACATGATGAAATTTACCTTCAGCGTTGTCTTTGAAATAACCATTTTCTTTCATGGCTTCAGTTTCTATTGTGGTGGAGGAGGTTCCTGATTTGCAGGCATATTCCCATTCAGCCTCCGTGGGCAGACGGTAGAAAAATCCTGTCTTCGCATATAACCATTTGCAATACATCATTGCCGCCTGCTGGCTCATGCTGTTGGTGGGATGTGTACCGTCACGCCCCATACCCCAGGTGAGATCAATGTACTGTGGTGTAGCCCGTGTGACACCATCAATAACTTTTGATTGTGGCAGCGACATATCATTGAAGTATAAATCCCATTCCGCGAAGGTCACCTCATGCTCCCCCAACCAGAAAGAAGTAAGTTCAATTTCCTGAACGGGTGTTTCATCGCCATCAGCCATGATGCTTTTGCTCCCCATCTGAAATTTTCCTGCGGGTATGGTCACCATTTTAAAACTAACCGGTGAAGAACCAATTTTTTGGTCATAGGATTTGAGGGCCTGGCCACAACAGGGGACAGAAAATAAATACAAGCAAAGCAGGATTAAGCACAGGCGCATCTTCTCGAATCGTTTGGTCAGAACTTAAAAGTAAAAAACAAAAGGATTACATTTCGTGAACAAGATGATAAATTAGGTCTCCGATATGTGGAAAGTGCCCTCCCGACTGGTCTACTTAATATTGATCGCCACAGTCATTCGCATGATTACGGCGTCGGTTCTGGAGTTGAGCAATGACGAGGTCTACTATTATCTGTATGCCCTCGATCTACAGCCTAACTATTTTGACCATCCTCCAGGGGTAGCCTTGTTGATCAGGGCATTTACCGCTAACCTTTCACTTACCCATGAATTGTTTGTGCGACTTGGAGCAATCGCTTGTTCGGCAATGGGTACGGTGATCGTTTTTCAGTTGGGCACGCTCATGAAGAATGAGCAGACAGGGTGGTATGCCGCCATACTTTACAACACCAGCATTTATACCTCTCTCATCGCAGGCACATTCATCATTCCTGATAGCCCACAAGTGGTCTTTTGGCTTGCTTCTTTGTGGATGATGTTCAGGATGATCATACAGGCTGATCAAAAACTCTCCATCCCACTGGCCGAGTGGCTTTTCTTCGGATTGTTTACTGGACTCTCCATTCTTTGCAAAGTGCATGGGATTTTTCTTTGGTTTGGTCTTGGACTTTACGTGTTGTTTTATCAACTCCGACTTCTTAAAAGCTATGGACTCTACTTGTCGGTATTGCTTACACTTGCGGTAATTAGCCCAATCCTTTGGTGGAACATTCAGAATGATTTTATTACCTATCGTTTTCACAGTGGGCGAGTTGGGGTTCAAGAGGATCTATTTCACGCAGATTATTTTTTCCAGGCAGTTGGGGGGCAGTTACTTTACAACAATCCAATCAACGCAGTATTGATGATCCTTGCGCTTTGGAAGTTGAGATCGACGAGATTCCTTGATCGTCTCGGTGTGACTTTTGTATTGTTGAATGGACTACCCATCATTCTGGTAGTCACTGTCATGTCACTATTTAATTCCATGTTGCCTCATTGGAGTGGCCCCGGGTTTATGACGATGTCATTTTTGACAGCGGCTTACCTTGACGAAAAAACAGGAAAGAACTCACAAAGGCTACCCGTTGCCCTTAGAACAAGTATCTCACTAATTTCAGCAGCACTCTTTTTGGCAATTTTGCTGATCGGGCTTTATCCTGGGACTTTTGGAAGTCATGACCGGGAACACTATGGCGATGGTGACTTCACCCTTGATATGGTTGGCTGGAAGCAGTTCTCAAAAGACTTCGAGCCTTGGATGGAGGAACAAAAAGAAAAGCATGTGCTTCCTGCAGATATTAAGATTGTTTCGAACAAATGGTTTCCTGCTGCACACATTGATTATTATGTAGCGATGCCTTCTAATTTGACTGTTGTAGGTGTAGGTGATGTCACCGACCTGCATCAATACTATTGGCTTAATAAGCTAAGACCTCCCTTGCAGAATGGCGACAGCGCCATATGCATTTTGCCGAGCAATACTCAGGTTCTGGCAGAAGAGAGCTATTTGGGCCACTTCGCTTCCGCGGAATTGCTGCGCACTTTTGAGAATACCCGTGGGGGAGAGGTGTCGCGGTATTTTAATGTTTATCTCTTAAAAGATTACCAGTTGAACGATGAAGTTCACAGGAGATAATTCCATTTAAGGGAAATCTCGACGACACTCCGAATACGTATATCCCTTCATGACCATCAGGACAGTTTTTGTCATCCTTTGTTTTTGCCTAAAAGGACCGTTTGCCGTTGCTCAGGCGATCGATAACATGGCAAGTTTCAGAATGATGACAGCAGAGAAATACATTCGTTTTCACTATGAAAATGACTATTTCACGGCCACTGATTATTATTATACACAGGGTATTAATATTGAAATGGTGGATCCCTCTTTTAGAAAATTTCCATTGACGAAAATTTTAATTGCGCCCAGGAATGGCACCCGTCAATTTGGGATTTCAGTTGAACACAATGGCTATACTCCAACGAGCATTGAATCCAATGAAATTTTATATGGTGACAGACCTTTTGCGGCAGCACTGATGTTAAAGACGTTTTCAATGACAGGTGATTCGGCCCGTCACTACCGGATTACTTCTTCATTGTCGTTGGGAGTGATCGGGCCGGCAGCGGGTGGCTATGAAATGCAGAAGTCAATACACTCTTGGATACGTGGGACTGAACCAATGGGATGGCAATATCAGATAGAGAATGGTCTGGTGATCAACTACGAATTGGGGGTTGAGAAAAACCTTTTGCAGATAGGAAAAGGGTTTCTGATGAATGGTTTTGTGAATGCCCATGCAGGAAGTGTGAATACAAAAGTTTCTTCTGGTTTTGTGTTAATGGCCGGAAGGATGAATTCGTCAATCACATCGATTTTCAGCAAAGAGAAGCGACGCTATGCACAAAAAGAACAGGTTAGTTTTCATGTTTATTTGCAGCCAATGATTAATGCCGTAGGGTACGATGCAACACTTCAGGGTAGGTTGTTTAATCATAGCAGCCCGTATACGATATCGTCAGATCAAATCGAAAGATTCACCCTTCAGGCAAATTATGGTGCGGTACTTCTTTACAGGAGGGTTTACCTCGAATATTTCAAGACCATCATCAGCAAAGAATTTGAAACAGGACTTTATCACCGTTGGGGTGGAATTCGGATTGGAGTGAAATTATAACCTGATGTCGTTCACTTAAACATCCGTGTCGCCATTCCCTACCCGATAGAAGGAGTGACCTCCGCTCAAGGTGACTGTTTTCGTCATTCTCCTTCGAGGCTTGTCAGGCTGAGTAATCCATCGCGCCGTTAGCATGATACCGGTTGTAGATGAAATAGGGCAGTTTAAGAATTCAGAAATGTTCCCGCAGATTTCGCTGATCGGGCCCGCGCAGATGATCGCAGATCTAATTCGATGCTATCTGCGATCATGTGCGAGCACTTAATCAGCGCTGATCTGTGGGAAACAAATTAGCCTTCTCCATTTTAGGGAAGCTGAATGATTTTCAATGCCTTCAACAAAGATCGAATTCGGCTAAAATTCACGTAAGAATGTATGTTGTTATTGGCAGCGGAGCAGAAGCCAGTGGTAGATCCTTAAGTAACGACATAGATTCACGAGCCCTCAATCAAATAATCCGCCCGTCATATATTTTAACCCTGAGTCACACGCCACAGTGACGACTGAATGTCCGGGTCCTAATCTCTTTCCGATCTCTATTGCTGCTAGGACATTCATCCCGCTGGACGTCCCGGCAAAAATTCCTTCCAGGGTTACTAGCTGCCTAGCCATATGACGTGCGGCATCTTCATCGATGGCCATCACCTCATCATACGCAAGATTCACTAGTAGGGGTGGAAGCATACCGACACCGATGCCTTCCACTTTATGACTCCCCTTCATTCCTTTTGATATCAGGGGAGCCGTGGCCGGCTCGAGTATGACAACTTTGGTGGCGGAGTTAAGTTTCTTCAATGCTGAAGAAACTCCCATCACCATTCCTGCAGTCCCCACTGCCCCGCAGAAGACATCCACTGTCTTATTTAATTGTTGTGAAATCTCATTCCCCATCACACGGTAACCTTCCAGGGCATCTACATTGGTAAACTGTTTGGTCCAGTAAGTATTAGCTTTTTTTGCAAGCACTTCAGCACGACTAATCATTTTAGGAATCAGGTCAGGGGTAATTTTTCCTCCTTCGCTGGGGATCAGCTCAAGGTCACCACCAAACAATTGGATGGCTTTTAGCTTTTCCTTTGCAAAGGCATCTGAAGAGATGGCCTTAAAGGCGTACCCCTTAGCGGAACAGACGAAGGCAAGTGAAGTCCCCGTACTTCCACCCGTGCACTCCACCACAGTCATGCCTTTCCATAAGGTTCCCTTTTTTTCGGCCCCTTCGATGATCGCAAGTGCCATCCGGTCTTTGTAGGATGCAGTGGGATTGAAATATTCAAGCTTGACATAAATATCCGCACAGTGCTGGGGGATAATTCTCTTTAACTGCACCAACGGTGTATTGCCGATGGCAGAAAGGATGTTGAAAGGCAACGGAGTCATCAGTTTCTTTTTTTAGCTATTAGTTGATAATGTAATGGGTGAAGTGCATTGAAGAATTTGTAATCCTATTGCGGTTGGTATTTTTCAGAAAGTTGCTTCGGTGCC
>JAYVRH010000212.1:0-6818 GCA_043776495.1 Cyclobacteriaceae bacterium | reverse complement strand
AAGTGAAAACGGACTGCCGGGGGGACTGATTCCGATACATCCACTTGCGACAAGGGGCTTGTGCCTTCAAGGAACCCACCACCCTCTCCTTTGTTGGTGTTACGCTGCCTCCAGGGGGTCCAATTTTCAATGGGATAAGCCAGTAACCTTGCAAGAAATTCAGAATTGAAATAAGCAACGGTCCTGCCTTTGCCGGCAGGCAGGCACCAACAAACACCGGGTCGTCTCTTAACATCATCCCCGGTAATGCGTCAGAAAATCCCAATTCTTTACGTTGCGGATATGAAGTGCTGATATTAATGCGACGATGTACCAGTAGACACATTCACTCACCAAATTTTTTGATTAATTTTATAAAAAAAGAACATGATCATTGAGCGTACGAATAAAAATAAGCTAACCATTACACTTTCATCCTCAATCAATAGGGACGGGTTACAAAGGCTTATCGATTACGCAAAGTACCTGGAGGCCACTTCAAAAAGTAAGGCCAGCCAGAAGGACGTTGATAAACTTGCCGATGAGGTAAACGCTTCCTGGTGGGCTAAAAACAGGAAACGGAAAGTAATTGTTGACGCGTTATCGTGAGCCCATTCTAATCTTTTTCTTACGGCCTGAAACTATCCCAATATTCTTTGGGAGTCACGATTTTTGTTCGCTTATATTTTTTCATTGTGAAGTCGTTTGTATTTCCTGTTATCAAGAAGTCGGCCTTACATTCTTCGGCTAATTCCAAAAGCTTATTGTCGTCCTTATCGCTTATTATGTTCAATTTATTTTTTGGTGAAAACCTCAATGATTTTGCTTCGAGGTCAGCAATGAGTATTTCAGCTCTACTGGCAAAATCTGGATACTTGCTAAATTTTTTCCGCTTAAAGACTAAATAGTATTCTTGTAATAATTCATCTGAGATGCACAGCTCAATCTTTCTGTTGACAAAAAGCTCGCTTATAATGAGATATGGGTAACTCTTTTGAATTAAGCCAGAAACAAAAACGTTTGTGTCAATTACGATTTTTTGCATCCTTCCTTACGGCCTTAACTTCCTTCGATATTTGGGCCATCGTCATTGTAGAAAGACGATACTTTTCAGCGAGCGCTAAAGATTTATTCAAATTTCGGCGAGTGAGCTCCTTGCTTACCAAGTCCACAAATTCTGAGAATGAAATTTTGTTCTTGTCGATTCCAAACTGGTCCAATTCAAGGTCAGAAACAGAAATATTTAATGTCCTCATTTTTTAACTATTGTTGGAGCAAATTTAATAATTATTCTTGTCTTGAAATAATGAATCCACCCCTAATGATAACTGCTCATAACCCATCCCTCACCCACGTCTCCGCCCACCACATCGGCAACAAAACCAACGGCGAAGACCTCATCGCTTCCAAAACCGAGTTAACCATCCATGATGATCAACTCCGCGCCAATCTTCTCACCTATTTCTTAAGCTCTTTCACCTCCGATGAGTACTTCAACTTTACCTCCACCAACGATGACTTCAACTTAAATCCACTCTTTCAACTTGCCAGCGACCTCTTCAAGTCAGATAAGCATTTTCATGTGAAGTCGGTGAGCATGGCGAAGCATCTTTATGAGGTCTCCATTCATCCTCACATTAAATCAGGAGACCTGTTCGTGGCATTGTTTAAGAATGTGGAGATTGATGGGCAGCGTGTGGAGGCCATCGGTATTTTTAAATCGGAAAGTAAAAGTTCCTTTCTAAAACTGACGCAGAAGAAGGATGGCAACTTCGAACTGGATTGTGAAAGCGGAATAAGCCTGGAGAAACTTGATAAGGCTTGTTTGATCTACAATATGGAAGCTGAAAATGGGTATAGGGTTTCCATCATCGACAAGTCAAGCAAGTCAACGGAAGCGCAATACTGGAAGGAGCTCTTTCTTAAAGTGAAACCCATCAATAATGGCCACCATTCGACAAAGGCATTATTGGAAATTGCAAGACACTATGTGACGGACCAGCTTGCGGATGAATTTGAACTATCGAAAGCTGATCAACTCAACTATCTGGACAAGTCCATTGGATATTTTAAGAAGCATGAAGAATTCAATCAGCGAGAATTTGAGAAAGAGGTTTTTGTTGATCCTGAAGTAATCAAGTCCTACAAGAAGTTTGATGCGGGCTTCCGGGAGCAATTCAACATCAATGTGGAGCCTTCGTTTGACATCTCCTCAGAGGTGGTGAAAAGGCAATCCCGGGTTTTTAAGAGTGTGCTCAAGCTGGATAAGAATTTTCACATCTATATTCATGGGGATCGGGAACTGATTGAAAGGGGGACGGAGAAAGACGGACGGACGTTTTATAAGATTTATTATCGGGAGGAGTATTGATGCAAAGTACAATTTACCGCAGAGGCGCAAAGACGCAAAGGACGCGAAGATAGTTTATAGCAAATCATTTTATTGGTAAGGCACCATCCCTTGCGGGTCTTCGCGGTTTTTTGATGTCTCAGCAGAAATACCGCGACCTTCAGATATAGTTCAAGACGATGACTTTCGAGTCCTATGAATTTGATCAGTTCGACTTTTCATAAGAAAGTTAGAAGATCGCGGCATCCGAGGCGGAGCCGTGAAGACATCTCTCTCATATATGGGGCACACTAAAATTAATGAGACCCTCAGGCAGGCCTGCTTACAGTTTGATGGTTACGTATAACATTGTCAGGCAAGACAGTCATCCTTTGCGCTAATTCCGTACCTTCACCAAGATTCGTTATATATGATGTTGCGATTGCTCTTACTATGCACTTTATTACTACCAGGATTTGCATCTGCTCAGGAGGGCTCCATTGTGCAAACAGCATCCGTTTCTGAAAACCCGGAAAATATTATCTCGTACTATGGCGCGAAAGCGAGCAGTGAGGAAAAAACCTATTCCATTACGATTACGGTCACAAATATCAGGGACAGCAAGGGGTCCATTCGATTTAAGTTTTATGATGACTTCACACCATTTCCGAACGACACAGGGTTTCTTAAGGTTGTGGTGGATAAATCTGAAATCACAGGCACCACTTTCACCCGGACCTATTATGGCTTTAAATCACAAACCATGGCCATTGCACTTCTTGATGATGAGAACAATGACAATAAAATGAGCGTGGGCTGGTTCTTTCCTAAAGAAGGGCATGCTTTCTCAGACTATTACCATTCAGCGCTGAGAAAGCCGGTGTACAATGATTTCAAATTTGTATTGACTGAGGATAAGAGTGTGGTCATGAAGATGAAGTACTATTAATAAGTACGCAGTAGGCAAGGGCAATAGGCAACGAGCTCCCAATCATCCAGTTTTAATTGTCTTTATTAATTCTGATTTAATAATTGTATCAATACAATGTTAAATTAGAAAGCCAAGTCATATCAAATTGACAACTCTTTGCCTACTGCTCCCGATAGCTATCGGGATGCCTACTGCCTACTTCCTGAAGGATCCCTGATTAACGCAACCCTAAATAACTTGCCTTCGTACCTATTCTTGACCAACAATAAGACTTGCCTACTGCCTACTTCCCTTAAGGATCTCGAAAATTAATGCGACTCCAAATACTTTTACCAAAGCGAAGAATGCACTGAAATTGGTGAAGAACACCAGCGGTTCGGTGAAATTATGTTAGGATGCTAAGTCATATCAAAATGACAACTCTTTGCCTACTGCCCTTGCCTACTGCCTACTTTCTGACAGATCTTAAATTTAACCATTGTATACTAAGTACTTGATAATTGAAATTAACCCCAGCTAAATACTAAACCAATAAGTAAACTTCACCACCAGCGACCGGTTCTTAACATAAAAGTCTCCAGGCAAATAATTATCCGTATAAACGATAAAAAGATCTGAAGCCGGCCTGTATCGCCACTGAAGCCGCGTGTTTAGATTGACGTTGTCCTTTTGATTATTGTATTGCAAAAAAGAAGTGAAGAAGAGTTTATTCGTGAGGGTGACATCCAATCGGGGACCTACCAACCATAGGGTGGTGCGCCCCGAAGTCTCTGGCAGCCAGATATCATTATAAGAAGATGACAGCGCAATGCTGACGTAAGGCTGAAACCGATAGCCAACGTCAGCGGTAAGGTTGAGGCGTGTGCCATTCGCATAGTACCCACCGTTTCTTCCGGTGGCAGCATACGTGAAAATACTTTGAGGCTTTGAAGTAAATTCAAATCCGTAAGAATTAAATCGGTGCTCACTCCCCGTTGCCAACGTATCTTTTCCTGAATTGGTGGGATCAAACGGTCTGAGAAGTTTTACATAATTATGGCCCACCCATAGCATGAGCTTACTTTGTGTCCTGAAGGTGGTTGTGTGAGCGATCCATGATTCATTATCGGTCGACTGGAATGATTCGTTGAAGAATAGTGTGGAACTCATGGTGGGTCCATGACTGAGCACCTTCGTCCCTTTTGGAAAGAATAGTACGCCTGCCGTAGGATTTAGTTTTATATAACCTTTGCGAGGCACGTAACCCACCTCGGCATTGTAGTTTTTTCCAATCGCTTCGTGCTGCCATGAAAGGGTCCATTTGCGCGTGGAATACTGGAGATTCATAGCGTGGACGTAATCATTTCCCTTTTTATCCGGACTGAATGAACGTAGCACGAGTGCTTTGCCTGTCCAGAGATTATCCGAAGAAGCGAGATTATACTCAAGACCAATGTTACGGTTGTATTGAGAATAGACAGTCGCCGCAGAATCTGCGGGAGGCACATAATTGATGGATTGCTTGTTAATGAAAATGAAACCTATGTTGGAGCGTGCGAATATTCTACGCTGCAAAGAAACCACCCCGAAATTCTGGACCGGCAAGTCCTGGGCATCCACCGCCTTGGTCTGCATGTCCATCATACCGATCCGCCAATTGCGATTTATTTTCCCGCTGATCCTGGCTCCATATTGTATTGGTACGCCCAACCCAATGCGCCGTGAGAAGAAGGGCCGGATGGTGGAGTAACCAAAGTTCGCGAAGAGGTCACCGTTCTCAAGGAAGAACTGTCGCCGCTCAGGAAAAAATAGTTCGAAGCGATCAAGGTTGGTCACCTGACGGTCGACATCTACTTGTGAGAAATCCGGGTTGACTGTCAGGTCCAGGTTGATAGACGAGGTGACAGAAATTTTAGCGTCGGCTCCGAAATCGCTCTTATATTCGGCAGGTGTGCCGTTTTCATAATTCCGGGTGCCGCGGGCAAGCGCATAAGGAATGATGGAGACGTTAGCTCCAGCTTCGGGTGGTGGCTGGTCCCAAACCAATATACCCGTGTAAGCAAGCGATGCCGTTGGGAATTGTCGGGGTACAGGGGCCCAACTCGACTTTTCGGTGGTCTTCAGATCAAGTCTGCCAAAATTTATTCCCCACTCCCTGATTCCTTTTTTATAACGTATGGATTTGAACGGTATGGCCGCTTCAAATACCCAACGATTTTCATAAGCTTTAACTTCTGATCGCCATTTGTTGTCCCAGCTTAAATCAGCTTTGCCACCTTCAAACAAAGTGCCATCCCATTGTGCCCCTGCTGCGTTTGCTCCAAAGGTGAAGCCGTTGGTCTGATCGTCAAACGTGTCAATAAAGAAAAGAAAGTTGTCATTCTTACCAAACGCAAAGTCGCGACGCAAGGACTCCACCATGTAAGGACCCGGAAGCAGATTATAGCAAGTAGCCATTAAATAAATATGCTCATCGTCATAGGTCATGCGCACTTCCGTTCTCACCCTTGCCCGACTGGTATCCATGGGGAGCACCATAAAGAAATCAGCAGCTACTTCGCTGTTCTTCCAGGCGAGGTCATCTTCCACGCCGTCCACTTTTATTTCTGAAGTGGTTTTACGCAGGTGGTATTGATATTCGGCATTTTTTTTCTGTGCGACGGACGAGGTTGCGATCAGGACGCAGAAAAAAAGAGAAAATAAGGTTCTGATTGCCCTGGGCATTATTCTGTGAGAAAGCGTGTGCTAAAATAGGGCCGCAGCGGGAAGGGAGCAACGTATATTTATATGGGAGGAGCGTAAATATCAATATACATTTCACCACGGAGGACACAAAGGAATGCACACAGAGAAATCACAGAGAAAATGCCTTAGACTAATAGCCGTTGACAACTCTCTTAATCCCGTCTTTCAATCTTACAACATTAAAATTTATCAGAAGGCCGAATCTGTTTTTTGAAAGCTTGAGGTAAGTAAGCACTTGAGATAGATGGACTGGGGCAATGGTGTCGACAGACTTAATTTCAATCACTACAGTCCCTTCTACCATCAGATCGATCCGATATCCACACTCTAATTTAACGTCTTTATAAATGAGTGGCAACGCCTTTTCTTTTTCAACAAATATATTGGAATGCATCAATTCGTAATAAAGACATTCCTTATAGGCAGATTCTAAAAGTCCCGGACCTAACATTGTATGAACTTTCAGTGCACATCCAATTATTTTCTCCGTAACATCATTTTCAGCAATCATATTAAACACATTACTTACAAATTAACAAGGAACAGGATGGTGAAAGTAAGATTTAATTAAAATGTCAGGTTTTCCTTCAAGACACAGCTTGAGGTATGAGAAAATCCAAGTTGTATTTTGGATCGGAGATTCAAAAGTTTGTATTTCCTCTGTGCCCCTCTGTGAGCATTCCTCCGTGTTCTTTGTGGTGAATGCATTCCCTGTGTCCTCAATTCATCAGGTATTCCTTCACCAACTTATTTTGCCACACCCTTGCATCGTGGTAGTTTGAGGCATCAAACAAATCACACGCCTATGAAAAATTCACCTGAAGATGCGCTTGATCCCATCGAGGATCTCATGGC
>JAYVRH010000211.1:0-2116 GCA_043776495.1 Cyclobacteriaceae bacterium | reverse complement strand
GTTCTGTGGGTGAAAATAGCGCTTATTACTATCTTTCTGCAATATGGAGTCAGCCGGATATTTATTGGGAATTGACGTAGGAAGTTCTTCTGTGAAAGCTTCTCTTGTCGAAGTCCGGTCAGGTATGACGAAACAATCGTCCCAGTCACCTGCAGATGAAATGCCCATGCTCTCCTTGCAGCCAGGTTGGGCGGAACAGGACCCGGAGATGTGGTGGGAGAATGCTGTGAAAAGCGTCAGGGCCACACTGGAGAAATCACAGGTTGATCCGTCGCAAATACTGGCCATCGGGATTTCTTATCAAATGCACGGTTTAGTGGTCGTTGGAAAAGATCATCTACCCTTGAGACCGGCCATCATCTGGTGCGACAGCCGGGCCGTTCCATTTGGTGAGCAAGCCTATAAAAGCCTCGGCGAGAATTTTTGCCTCAATCACTATCTGAATTCCCCTGGCAATTTCACGGCGGCTAAACTTCGCTGGGTGAAAGAGCACGAACCGGCCTTGTACAATAAGATCCATAAAATCATGCTCCCAGGCGACTATCTCGCCCTGAAGATGACTGGCGAAATTGTGACCACCGACACGGGCTTGTCGGAAGGGATTTTGTGGGATTTTAAAGAAAGCGGGATCGCAACCGACCTACTTACTAACTTCGAAATAAACACAAACCTCCTGCCAACCGTAGTGCCAGTCTTTTCCCCGCAAGGGAAACTGAGCGATGCTGCCGCAAGACAATTGGGCTTGAAGGCGGGAACGATCATCTCATATCGCGCAGGAGATCAACCGAACAATGCGTTTTCGCTGAACGTGCTAAATCCGGGTGAGACCGCCGCCACAGCAGGTACTTCAGGTGTCATCTACAGTGTTACTGATAAGAATGCATTTGATATTCATTCAAGAGTCAATACCTTCATTCATGTCAATAATGACATTCGCGCCAAACGAAATGGAGTTTTATTGTGTGTCAATGGCACAGGTATTCTCAACAGTTGGTTGCGAAAGAATCTCAAAGGCCCTGGCGCTGCATTCGATTATGAGCAAATGAACAAGGTTGCCGCGGAATCACCCATTGGTGCGGGGGGGTTAAGCTTTCTCCCTTTCGGCAATGGAGCAGAGCGCATCCTGCAAAATAAATCTATCCAGTCATCGATTCATGGGCTGGATTTTAATCAGCATCATCAATCCCATATCTTGCGTGCTGCACAGGAAGGGATCGTGTTTGCGCTAAAATATGGATTTGAAATTCTTCAGGAAATGGGCCTGAGGACTAACGTGATAAGAGCCGGATATGCCAATATGTTCCTGAGTCCTTTGTTCAGGGAGGCATTTGTCAATACGATAGGGGCTGCGGTGGAGTTATATGATACCGATGGTGCGAAAGGAGCGGCCCTCGGTGCCGGAATGGGTGCTGGCATTTACAGTTCATCGAGGGAAGCCTTTCAAGGCTTGAGTATGATAGAATCCCAGCGGCCTGATTCGGCATTAGCGGAGAAGTATTTAAAAGCGTATGGTCGTTGGAAAAAAATATTAAACATTCAATTATGAAAATTACAGTCGGTAGTAAGGAATTTTTTAAGGGAATTGGTGCCATTAAGTATGAAGGAAAAGAGTCCGACAACCCTTTGGCATTTAAGTACTACGATGCCAACAAAAAGATTGGAAAGAAGACCATGGAGGAACACCTTCGCTTTGCCATTGCGTATTGGCATACGTTGTGCGGAACAGGCGGAGATCCATTTGGCTTCCCAACAAAGAACTTCCCCTGGCTGTCAAGTACAGACGCAGTACAACGTGGCAAGGACAAAATGGATGCTGCCTTTGAGTTCATCACCAAGATCGGCGCGCCATTTTATTGCTTTCATGACTATGATCTGGTAGATGAAGGACCAACGCTTGCTGAGTCGGAGAAGAGAATTGAGGCAATGGTAGCTTACGCCAAGCAAAAGCAGAAGGCCTCCGGAGTGAAATTGCTGTGGGGTACTTCTAGTCTGTTTACCAATCCGAGATACATGAATGGGGGCGCTACCAATCCTGATTTCAATGTGGTTTGTTTTGCAGGCACACAAGTCAAGAATGCCATTGATGCAACGATCGAATTGGGTGGATCCAATTATG
>JAYVRH010000210.1:0-2117 GCA_043776495.1 Cyclobacteriaceae bacterium | reverse complement strand
AAAACTTGCCACAGCCTCAGAAATTGAAAAGGCTTCCACGAAAAATCTTCAAGAAGCCGTAAACCGCCTTAGCACCGAAGTACAGGTGATAAAACAATCAAATGCTGTGCTGTCTAAACAGTATGAAGACAGCCTAAAAGACATTGCAACGCTCAAGGAATCTAACAGCAGCTTCCTGAAAAGAGGAACGGAGTTGTCGAATGAACTCGCCGTAACAAAACAAAAATTTGAAAATGCCGATGTTAATTTTCAAAAAGCGCGTAATCAGATAACTCAATTGGAAAAGGAGGATGAGTTTCGCAAACAGGAGCATTCGAATGCAATTTCATCTCTTAGACAAATACAGGAAAGGATTCAGAGAGACCGTGACCGTGAGATGGAAGAGAAGAACCGGATTGAGTTTGAAAAAATAAAAAAACTCAAAGAAACCTGGCTCAACCACGAAGAAAATGTAAAAAACAGAATCAAGACCATTTGCAATCAATACACCATTGAATATGTTGATCGTGTCCCATTCAAAGGAAAGCCTGACAATACGCTGAAGATCAACAATGAGTTTATCATATTCGATGCTAAAAGTCCGGGAAGTGATGACTTGTCAAATTTTCCTAACTACCTCAAAAGCCAGGTGGAGAGTGGAAAGTACGTGAAGGAAGACGACGTAAGAAAGGAAGTCTTCCTCGTCGTTCCTGGCAACACCCTTGATTACCTGGAACAGTTTGCTTACAAACTCAGCGACTATACCGTCTACATCATTTCGATCGATGCGTTAGAGCCGATTATCCTTGCCCTCAGAAGAATTGAAGATTATGAATTTGCTGAACAGTTGAGTCCGGAGGAGCGGGAAAATATTTGCCGCGTTATTGGCAAATTTGTCCATCTCTCAAAACGACGCATTCAGATTGATGGCTTTTTTGCTAAACAGTTTTTTGAATTGGTTTACAGAAGCGAGGCTGATTTGCCAAAGGAGCTGCTGGAAAAGGTGGTTGAATTTGAGAAATCTGAAAAGCTCAATCCTCCCATCGAGCGAAGGTCAAAGCAAATCAGCATCAAAGACCTTGAGACTGATCACGAAAGACTGAAGAGTGAGGCCAACCAACGTGGTATTATTACCCAAGATGCCTTGTTAAGTAAGGAATTGAATAAGCTGCCCCTTTACTCCACTGAAAGTGATGATATAAAAAACAAGGACCAGGGAAAGTTATTCTCTGAGTAATTCTGAATTTAAAATATGAGACAATGAAAAAAATGGTTTCCCTTGTCACCGTTTGCTTTCTGATCACGTCCTGTGCTCCTGGCCCCATTGGTGCCTGGAATTATTCTGTGACAGGCACTCCTCAAGGTGATTATGCCGGTATTATGACGATCAATAAGGCCGACCAAGGATACTCAGCCAAGATGGCGGTGCTTAAGAACGAGGTCCCATTCAATAAATTTACGTACCACAAGAAAAGCAAAAAGACGGAAGGGGACTTTGATTTCTCCGAAGTGAATGTCTTATTTTCGGCGCAACTGAATAAAGATGTATTGAAGGGCACGATGTCCACCAGTGGACTGGAATTTCCGTTCACCGCGACACGCAAAAAGTAAACTCAGAATGAAAGTCACTGCAGATAACAAATTGAAAAAACTCATCGTAGTGGGTGATCGTGTATTGATTCGCCCAGCCAAAGAATCGGACAAAACCGAAAGTGGGCTATACCTACCACCGGGTGTCCAGGAAAAAGAGAGGATTCAAAAAGGCTACGTCATTAAAGTGGGTCCCGGCTATCCGTTGCCCATGCCTGCGGATGAAGATGATCATTGGAAAGGAAAAGAGGATCAGGTAAAATATTTACCCCTGCAAGCACAGGAGGGCGACCTGGCCATTTTCTTGCAAAAAGGAGCCATTGAAGTGATGTATGAGAGCGAGAAATATTTCATTGTCCCACAGGCATCCATTCTGATGCTGGAGAGAGAAGAAGACCTCTGATGGCTGGCCTCTCTTTTGACGTACTCCGGGTTGGAAAGAAATACAAGCTTGTCAACTTCGACGATCGGTTTGAGTTTCAGATTGAGCTCATTCTGAGCAATGGTGATTTTAAAGTCAAGGATCTGAATACGCTGGAGCGCTATCT
>JAYVRH010000209.1:0-2117 GCA_043776495.1 Cyclobacteriaceae bacterium | reverse complement strand
TCGACTTTCTTCTTCAAGATGAGTTTACGGAGCTCTTTGAATGATATTTCGAATTCACCAAAACGGATTTTGGCATGAATGTCAAACCAATCGATGCCTTCCCTTACTTCTAGTTCAATGACAGCCTTCCCCACAAAATATTTTTTATCGCGATTGTCAGGCTGACTTACCTCGAAGCCAAAATTTAATAAGTTGACACGGTTCTCATTGATCCATGAGAATGCGTGCGCCTTTTCAACGGCGGTTCGAAAATTGCCAGCCAATGGCAGGCCTAACTTGATGAGCGTCTGAGCAAATTTCTTTTCAGTTCCGATGTCTCGCTTAATACGGTGGAAGATGTAATCGTTTTCCTTCTTTTCTACCGTTACATTCACGTCACCAAAGGCATCGCCACGAAATCGATGTTTCCCATATTTGAAGGATAAGTCAAAGACAATTTTTCCTGCCTCGTCGTTGCTCGGTTTATCTTCAGGGTGATCCTGGAAAAGGGCTGCAATTTCCTTTGCATTGGCCGGTGGCAGTTCTGATATGGTCAGCAGGGGGTGTGGTTCGAAAGTGGTCTTGTTAATTTCGAACCCCTTCACTTCTATATCATCGAATGCAGCGATCAGCGAAGCCATGAAATTATTATAATAATTTTCTTCAAGGTTCTTGGGTATGACGATATTCTTTTTGGTGAGGAAAGGATTAAGTTTTTTGCCATCCACCACTTTATCAAATCCATAAAGTTTGCCATCGACCACCATCCATGCGGGGCTTTTGCAAACCATGTAGGCCACAGCATTGGGAATCTCTACATTTTTTTCATCAAAAGTGATTGTAGGATAATAGGTCGTGCTTTCTTCGTTGCGAAGAAAATGAAACTGAACGCTGGCACGCTTTTCCATGACTTCTAGTTTTCGCCAGGTGGGTTCACCATCATTGCCCATTTCATAAAGCCGCTTGCCCTTCATTTTTTCCAGTACTGCAGCGCGACGCTTTTCCATGTAGGCTTCAATCTGTTCTTGCAAAAGCTTTTCCTCACCTTTATCTTTCTTAAAGACCTTAGCGAAGAATTCATCTGGCTTCATGATCTTTTTCGAAAAGTGTCGAAGTACAGCGTCCTGATTCATACTGTCCATCAATTCAATGAGCTCATAATCGCGGTCGTCGAGGCCCTTGCTAAATTCCCTTGCATTTTTAGCGGAGATATTCTGGTGCTGGTAAGTGAGCTTACCGTTTTCATCAAGGCGCACGATGAAAGTCTCAAAAACATAGCCCAGGTACTCGTGCTGAAAGAGCGAGTAGATCAATTGGAACGGCTGTGTTGCCGAAACTTTCATGGCGGTTTTGGGCTAAATCAGGTGCTTTTCCGGGTCAAAGAGCCAACAAAGGAGAATTTTGGCTTATTTCAGAAAAAGCAGAATTGCAAAATAGCTAATCGTAGCTAAAGATTTTTGGATTTTTCAGTGAAGCCCCGATCACAAATGATCAATGGAGTAAGATCGGGAAGCTAAAATGGCTGGACGGAAGGATACCAGGAAGGCTACGGTTACAATTACCGAGCCGGTGAGCAGGAAATCTGTCAGTTTCATCTTGACTGGATAGTGGGTCATAATGGCGTTTTCCATTCCCATCCCAACAAGACCTACACTATCTTGCAAGTAGCAGAGAATAGCTCCTAAAAGTAAGCCAATGCCAGCGCCTACCAGGGAGATGATTGCGCCTTCCGTGAGAAAAATTCTTTTGATCACGGAAGGACGCGCACCCATGGCCATCAAAATGCTAATGTCTTTTTTCTTATCAATGGCCAGCATCATTAGGGAAAAGAAAATATTAATGGAACCCACCAACAGCAAGAGTGACAATGAAAAAAAAGTAAATAGCTTTTCAATCTTAACCAAACGATATAAATCTTTGTGTTGTTCCTCATTGGTAAGCACCGAAAAATTTTCTCCTAATGTCTGGCGTAAGGTTTGTTGTACCAACTGTGGATCCGATCCGTCGGTTTGGACTTCGAGCGATGTTCTCCTGGTGTTGTAATCAAAAAGTTCTTTTGCGAAAGCAAGGGGCACAAAAATGAAGTTCTCATCATAATTTTTTTCGATTGAAAAAACGGAGCCTGGCCGTATATCTTT